>JACNLO010000059.1 GCA_014381555.1 Planctomycetota bacterium
AGTTCGCAACCTTCAATGCGCGGAGTGAAACGGTTTCTGAAAAGGCAACATTTCGGAATGCGTGGAATCACGGGCAACGGTGTGTCATTCCAGCGGTTGGGTATTACGAATGGAAAAAGGAAGGTCAATCAAAACAACCTTACTTCATAAAACCCACACAACATGCCCCGATGTTTCTTGGGGGTCTCTACGAACCACATCGAAATGGCATTCCTGCTTCTTGCACAATTATCACACACACAGCAAGCAAGGTCTTGTCTCCAATACATCCAAGAACGCCAACAATGATTCATCCAAAAGACATTTCGAAATGGCTCGAGGGGTCTGAAGATCTACAAACTACCTCCGAGGTAAATTTTGCACCAGTGAGCAGTGCTGTAAATAACGCGAAAAACGACGGTCCGGAGTTGATTAACCCTCTTTAAAAAGTGGTTTTTTCCTTGTTTTATGCTATAATTCGCAACGGGGTAATTGATACTGAGTCTCATGAGCACACAAAAAAACAACCTTGATGTCCGAAAAACAACGATTGATGATCAAATTACATCGATGCCGATGCCATCAAGTGGCACGCTACTCAGTAGTTCAAATCCTGTTGAAGAAGATACCGCCCTGCTCAAGGAAACCTTCAAAGAAAAATACAAATGGGGTTTCGTCACAGACATCGAGGCGGACTCCGCGCCTCCGGGATTAGACGAATCCACCATCGCGTTTATCTCCGCGAAAAAGAAAGAACCGCAGTGGCTTTTAGAGTGGCGACTAAAAGCGTATCGCCACTGGCTCACCATGGAAGAGCCAGACTGGGCACACCTCAAATACAACAAACCAAATTACGACGAAATCATTTTTTACTCTGCGCCAAAATCACTTGAAGATGGTCCAAAGTCACTCGATGAAGTTGATCCTGCACTTCTTGAAACATACGAAAAACTTGGCATTCCGCTGCACGAACGAGCGGCGCTCGCTGGCGTTGCAGTCGATGCAGTGTTTGACTCTGTAAGCGTCGGCACAACCTTCAAAGACAAACTTGAAGAGGTCGGAATTATTTTCTGCCCAATCTCTGAAGCAGTGCACGAACATCCCGAACTTGTTAAAAAATACTTGGGCACCATCGTCCCCTACTCTGACAATTACTACGCCACCTTAAACAGCGCAGTGTTTACAGATGGATCATTTGTTTATATTCCAAAAGGCGTGAAGTGCCCGATGGATTTGTCGACATACTTCCGCATCAATGCAAAATCAACTGGGCAATTTGAACGCACGCTCATAATTGCTGAAGAAGGCGCAAGCGTGAGTTACTTAGAGGGCTGCACGGCACCAATGCGTGATGAAAACCAATTGCATGCCGCAGTTGTTGAACTTATTGCCCTTGATGACGCAGACATTAAATATTCCACCGTTCAAAATTGGTATCCCGGTGATGAGAATGGAGTCGGTGGCATTTACAACTTCGTTACGAAACGAGGCAAGTGCCAAGGAGATCGCAGTCGAATCACTTGGACGCAAGTTGAAACTGGTTCTGCTGTCACTTGGAAATATCCGAGTTGTATTTTGCTTGGGGACGACAGCGTTGGCGAGTTTTATTCAGTTGCACTCACCAACAATTACCAACAAGCAGACACCGGAACGAAGATGATCCACATCGGCAAAAACACTCGCTCGACGATTATCTCAAAAGGTATAAGTGCTGGATTTGGACAGAACATTTACCGCGGTCTTGTCAAAATTATGAAAAGCGCAGAGCACGCACGCAACTACACGCAATGCGACTCGATGCTGATGGGCGACCGTTGCGGGGCGCACACTTTCCCGTACATTGAAATTAAAAACAAAACCGCAAAAGCCGAACATGAAGCATCTACTTCTAAAATCGGCGAAGACCAATTGTTCTATTGCAATTCTCGAGGAATCTCAACAGAAGATTCCATCAACATGATAGTGAACGGTTTTTGCAAGGAAGTATTTAGAGAATTGCCTATGGAGTTTGCCGTTGAAGCAAGGCGACTCCTCGAGGTCAGTTTAGAATCGAGCGTTGGATAAAGAGATAAACAACTATGACAACACCACTACTAGAAATCAAAAATTTACATGCAAGCGTTGAAGGTACAGAAATCCTTAAGGGAGTCAACTTGACTGTTCTTCCAGGTGAAGTGCACTCAATCATGGGGCCAAACGGTTCTGGCAAAAGCACTCTTTCATCCGTAATTGCTGGGCATGAGGCCTACGATGTAACGGAAGGTTCCATTATGTTTAACGGCATTGACCTTTTAGAACTTGAAGCAGACCAGCGTGCCTGTGCAGGTGTTTTTCTTGCATTTCAATACCCAATTGAGATTCCGGGCGTTTCAACAAAGTTCTTCTTAAAAGCAGCAGTGAACGCAATTCGTAAATATCGTGGACAAGACGAACTCGACGCAATGGATTTCCTTGATCTCGTTGAAGAAAAAGCAAAATCAGTTAACCTAAATATCGAGCTTCTAGATCGTAATGTAAATCAGGGCTTTTCAGGCGGAGAAAAGAAACGCGCCGAAGTTTTCCAAATGGCTCTACTAGACCCGCTTCTTGGAGTGCTCGATGAAACAGATTCGGGACTTGACATTGACGCTCTTAAGATTGTCGCTGAAGGTGTCAACAAATTACGCTCCCCCGAACGTGGTTTCGTAGTAATTACACACTACCAACGATTACTCGATTACATCATCCCTGATTTTGTCCACGTTCTTATGGATGGGCAAATTGTAAAAAGCGGTGACAAATCACTGGCACTCGTCTTAGAAGAAAAAGGCTACGCTGCATTTAAACCATGCGGTTGTAGTTGTGGTTGCTAATGAACTCAATTGTTGACAACACTATTTTTGCAGATCTGCACAAGAAAGAGGATTGGCTGTACACCAACGTCTCTGGGTTGTCAAACATTTCGTTCTGCGAAAATGGGGATGTTGACCCGTCGATTATTAGCAAATATGACATTGCGGTTAACAACCCGCTGGTTGTGTTTGTAAACGGTATATATGAAGAGGAGTATTCAAGATTATCTGACGGTTTATCTATAAATGATCCTAATTTTGAAACTATCTCAAACAGAAGCGATTCGGAAATTCCAGTTGGTAAATCTAACTCTTTAAGCATCACAGGAACGCAAAAAGATACCGTACATATTCTGCAAATTGTTTCTGGCGATGCGCCTGTTGCATGTTTTGGCAATGTGAATATTTGCGCTCAAAAAGACGAATCCATTTCAGTTGCTGAAACCCATGTCGCCATCACTGATTTTGACCACTTGTTTATGCCAAAAACAGAAGTTGTTGCGAAAGAAAATAGTAATGTGACGCTTGTTCGTGCAATTCGAGGAAGCAAAGAAGCGTACCACTTGGGAAGTTTGCACGTTGTGCAACACGAATCAAGCAAAGTCCAAACCAACACAATTACCCTAGGCGGGAAACGTGTACGCAACGAAGTTTTTGCGTATCTAGATGGGGAGAATTGCGTATCGAATTTCGACGGCATGTATATGCTTGGCAAGAATCAACTTGTTGATAACCATTTACGTGTTGAGCACAATAAACCAAACTGTGATAGTAGAGAGTTTTACAAAGGCGTTCTTGACGAAAATGCCAAGTCGGTATTTACTGGTCGTATCTATGTTAAAGAAGATGCTCAGCAAACCGACGCCAAACAAACAAACCAAAACATATTATTAAGCAATGATGCTGATGCTACTTCAAGGCCGCAACTTGAAATCTATGCAGATGATGTTGCATGCACACATGGAGCTACTACTGGCGAAATAGACGATGAGGCGTTGTTGTATTTACAAACTAGGGGAATCCCTGCAGAAGCAGCAAGAACACTTTTAATTTATGCGTTCCTAAATGAATCGCTCGATGAATTAGCAGATGAAACTTTTCGAGAGGTGCTAGTTGAAGAACTTTTATCAAATCTTCCTGGTGGAGAGTTTATTAAAGCGCTTTATTTATGATTACTGATGCAGCCATTTCAGACATGTTCCCTGCTTTACACCAATCTATTGGTGGTAAGAAACTTGTCTATCTTGACAGTGCTGCAACTACGCAAAAGCCGCAATGCGTTATCGATGCCATCACTTCGTTTTACGAGAACGACAACGCAAATATTCATCGCGGAGTGCATACGCTGAGCCAGCGAGCTACTAAAAGTTACGAAGATGCGAGAACCTCAGTTGCCAATCTTGTTGGAGCATCAAGACCAGAAGAAGTAATTTTTGTTCGCGGTGCAACTGAAGCAATTAACCTAATCGCGCAGGGCTGGGCGCGTCCACGACTATGCGACGGTGACGAAATTCTAATTACAGAAATGGAACACCATTCAAACATAGTTCCTTGGCAGATGGTCTGTGAACAAACAGGCGCTTCTTTAAAGGTTGCAAAAGTAAACGACGACGGTTCTCTTGATTTGGATTCATTCAAATCGCTACTGAGCGAAGACACGGTGCTAGTTTCATTTGCACACGTATCAAATGCAATTGGCACTATTAATCCAGCGAAGGAATTGTGCACTCTTGCAAAAGAAGTTGGAGCAACCACTGTCGTCGATGGAGCCCAGGCAACTGGGCACATGCAAGTAAACTTTACAGAAATTGATTGCGATTTCTACGCAATCTCTGGACACAAGATGTTTGGACCAACGGGCATTGGATGCCTCGTTGGGAAATACAGTTTGCTTGAAGAAATGGAACCATGGCAAGGCGGCGGTGACATGATTCTAACTGTTTCGTTTGAAGAAACAGTTTGGAACGAAGTACCATTTAAGTTTGAGGCGGGTACTCCAAACATTGCTGGTGCAGTTGGTCTTGGGGCTGCCGTAAATTTCATAAATGAAATTGGATATGAAACGATATCAACGAAAGAACAAGAACTTCTTTCTTGTGGCAGAAAAGTTTTAAGTTCAATTGATGGCGTAAAACTCATAGGTGCTTCAGAAGATAATTCGGGAGTACTTGCATTTACTGTTAATAATGTACACCCACACGATGTCGGAACCATATTAGATCATTCTGGTGTTGCAATTCGTACTGGAAATCACTGTGCCGAACCACTTATGAACCGTTTTGGACTTTCGGCTACTTGCAGGGCTTCGTTCTCTGTCTACAACACAACTGAAGATATCGATCGACTTGGCGTCGCCATTCAAGAAGCAATTAGAATACTAGGATAATGTCTGACCTTCGCGAGCTCTATTTAGAGATGGTCACCGACCATGCAAAAAACCCCCGCAAGAGGGGTAAGGTTGACGCATGCACACACATTGGGACTGGTCACAATCCACTATGTGGTGACAAAATAGTTGTGACCATTGCTGCAGAGAACGGAGTTATTAACGATATTAAATTTGATGGTGAGGGTTGCGCTATTTCAACTGCATCCGCTGACTTGATGGCAGAAATATTAATTGGAAAAACAATTGATGAAGCAAAAATTTTATTTAATGGCTTTCATGGTTTGCTTACCGATGATTCACAACCCACCGAAGTCCCAAGAAAACTTGCAGTCTTTTCTGGGGTTAGAGAGTTTCCAATGCGCGTAAAATGCGCAACCCTTGCATGGCATACATTAATTTCTGCTCTTGAGAACGATGGGGAAGCGACAACAGAATGAGCGAACTACACGACAACATTCTTGCAGCAATTAAAACTATTAAAGACCCTGAACTTCCGATTAATATTTATGACCTTGGTCTAATTCGCAAACTTGAAATCAACGATGGTGTTGTGCATATTGACATGACACTAACCACACCAAATTGCCCTGTTGCTGACATGATGCCAACGCAAGTTTTTGAAGCAGTCTCTATGGTTGATGGCGTGACAAATGTTAAAGTTGAGCTTTGTTGGGAACCCGCATGGTCTGTTGCAGATTTGACTAAACGTGGCAAATCTGTACTTGAACTAATGGACATCGACATCAACCACATGCTTGCACAGCATGAAAACAAAACAACTGGGATCACAGTAGATAAAAACAAGAAAAGCGATTAAGGGTCAACCTGTCCCACTGAGTATGAACTCATCGATTTTTTTCTTCAACTCACTTTCAGCGATTGAAGGGTTTTTTTGGCAAAACAGATTTGCGTAATTCAATCTCACCAAGTCGAAGTTGTTCACTAAGCTCAAATCTTTGGGTTGGAGACATTCGTTTCCAAATTTCAATTTGCATGGGATGCGGGCGATCTCGCAATTCATCTTCGTGGGACATATCATCAGTATAGGAATTTGCTCTGTCACGGGCAAAACCCAAAAGCGGAAATCACCCGCAAAACATCCGTCAAATTCACAACGCCATCGCCAGTAACATCTTCATCGCAAATAGGATCGCATGCCTCAGTACACGTTGTTGCTTCCCCGCGATACAGTCCACCAGCTTCCCAACAAGCGACTGACGCAGTTTGCACACACACGTCGCGAATACAACACGCACCAGCAGGACTGTTCGTGTCTCTGATGGTCACCATCTCGCCACTCTCCCACCCGATTGAATCGCCAGCAAAAATGCACGCCGTTAATTCTGGTCTTGCGTGTTTTGCCCAAATACCATCACCGTCTATCGCATCATTAAACGAAAAGACGCACTGGTCAAAGACTGGGTTACCGCCGAGAGCATACACTCCGCCACCCTGCTTTGCACTATTAAAATCGATCATGCAAAGGCGAAAAGTGGGCGAAGCGTTTTGCACAAAAATACCACCGCCAAGAGTTGCTTTCCCGTTTCGGATGTTAAACCCCTCAACAATTGTCCCATCACCGCTGGAACACGTAACTACGCTTCCCAAATGACCAGCATCAATCACCGTCTCTTCAGCACCCACTTCACTACGAATAAGAAGTGATTTACCTGAAAAATCAATTTGCTCCTTCCAAACGCCGATTGAAACCACAATCTCATCACCGTCTGCTGCAGCATCAATAGCCGCTTGAATAGATTCACACTCCCGAGGGACATCCCACGTTTCGCTCGCTAACGCAACCGAAGTAACCAAAACACTTAGTATATATTTCATGGCGTAAGCATATAGCGATATTTTTCAACCCCTCAAACAACTGCGGTTTTTCGTGCAAGTTTTTGAATGTATCATATATGGCTTGGATGTTCCACTTTCCATTCTAAACACCAACACACCTCCAGTAGCACCGGCTGATGCACTGCAACATGGAAAATTGTTTGATTCCCACGGTCGACAAATTCGTGATTTACGACTTTCGGTCACGGACAGATGCAACTTTCGTTGTGTCTACTGCATGGCACCCGACGTGAAATATATCCCAAAGATGCAATTGCTCACACTTGATGAATACATTCGAGTTATTCAAATTGCTCTTTCTCTTGGAATCGAAAAACTTCGTATAACCGGTGGCGAACCAACTCTATACCCACATCTGGATGAATTGCTTAAAGAAGTTGGGAAGATGGGTCTGAAAGACATAGCGTTAACAACCAATGGTTCTAGAATTCGTGGGCAATGGGCACAACGATGGAAATCCCTAGGACTCAACCGCGTTACGGTAAGTTTGGACACACTGAATCCTCAGCGTAAGGATGCCATCACCAGATCACAAACTTCACTGCAAACTGTCATTAATTCTATTGATGCTCTACGAGATGCTGGACTCACTCCAGTAAAAGTAAACGCAGTGATTATGCGAGGCGTGAACGATGATGAGGTTGTTGCGTTTGCTGACTTTGCAAAGGAGCACGAGGTTGACATGCGTATGATTGAATTCATGCCTCTTGATGCAGGAAAACGCTGGGAGAGACGTCATGTTGTAAGTGCGCATGAAATGCTCGAACAAATCAAAACAAAACATGACGTCATTCGTGAAAATGATTCTATTACAAGCACATCGATGAACTACCGCTTCAAAGAGGGTAATGGACGGATCGGTTTTATTGCTTCGGTGACGCAAGCATTCTGTGGTGCATGCGATCGCATGAGAATAATGGCAGACGGCACCCTGCGACCGTGCCTCTTTAGCGATGAAGAGTGGAACATCCGTTCACTGCTTCGCTCTGGCGCGAGTGACGACGCACTTAGAACATTCCTGATTAACACAATGTGGCAAAAATCTGATGGTCACCAAATGAATCAAGAAGGTTTTCAACGTCCTCAAAAAACAATGAGCCGCATCGGTGGGTGATTTACATCCATTTCATCAACACCCAGCCAATTACAGCCACAACACAAACTACGATTGTTATAAGGTTGAACCATTTTTCGAGGAATGTTTTTGCTGCATCTCCAATCCACCAGACAATTCCTGCTTCGATGCCATAACGAAGGGATCGCCCAATCAAACAAGCCCCGAGGAACATACCAAAGTTTAATTTTGCAACTCCTGCTGCGATAGTCAACGCAAAAAATGGCACAGGAGTAAGGGCTGCAACAAATACGTAAGTATTTCCACGTTTGTCAAACTCATCAACAATACATTCGATAATTTCTGCCCCAAATACCCATTCTGCACCATTTGCAATGAACGATGCTATAACAAAAAAACCAATCATTGCGCCAGCCACACTTCCAACTATTGCTATAACTGCGAACAAAAGTGATTTACTCTTCTTTTCCAAACACATGGGTATTAACAGTGCGTCTGGGGGCACAAACGGGATAAATGCTTCAATAAACGCGATGATAAATAGCGCTACTGGTGCGATTGGAGTTTTAGCAAAGCCAAGCACCCATTCATAGAGTCGACGGTGGATTGCCCAATTTGGGATTTGTTGTTTTTCCATCTCTTTGCATCATATACGCACTAAGGAATTACAATGTTCAAATGCACAATGTCAAAGTGAAATATAAACAACTTCGTAAAACAGCAATCGTTCCTTCCTACCAATCTGAACATGCTGCTGGTATGGATTTGTATTCAGCAAACGAAGAATCCATCACTGTCGAAGTTGGTGAAATTAGCATGATTCCTCTTGGATTTGCGATGGCACTTCCCGACAATTATGAAGCCCAAGTCCGCCCAAGAAGTGGAATCGCTTCAAGGTTTGGGATCACATTGCCTAATGCGCCAGGTACGATTGATGCTGATTATCGCGGTGAATGCTGCGTACCACTTATTAACCATGGGGATAAACCATTTGTTGTGGAGCCAAACATGCGCATTGCACAAATGATAATTGCACCTGTTGTACAAGCAACTTTTGAAATAGTTGAGGAACTCGATGAGACCGTCAGAGGAGCTGGTGGATTTGGCTCAACTGGTGCTTAAAGATTGTAAATCGTTAAGACCAATAGGCTCGCGAGTGTAAAACGGTTCGGCAGTCTCCGTTCGCAAGCGTCCACCAAAATATTTGTCTTGTGCCTCTATCCAAGAAACAATTGGGCGATTGTTTTCTGGAATAACAAACTGTGATTCGTATGCAACTATTGCTTCGCGTTTCTTTTCTGCAAAGCCAGTGGTATCGATGAGAAAACTTGGATTTGGAATAATTCGCAAATGTGTGCAGTAATAATAAAACAGCCACTTTGGATAAA
>JACNLO010000091.1 GCA_014381555.1 Planctomycetota bacterium
ACCGTTCAAAGTCAGTTGGTAGTACGGAAGCAACGCCGTCTGGCGAAAAACCGCCAGTTGTTAACACACGCAATCGAAACTGCGCATCGTTACCATAGAGCGCTACTCCATCATTTGGCAGTGCACCTCGAAAGGGAAGCGGGCCATTTTCGCCAACTGTATTCATTCGGCTAATTTTTGCTGCGCAAAGTTTTGGGCCGTTACCTGAGTCGTATGCTGTCATTGGTGTTTCACCATCGCCAAAGGAAAAACCAGTTGCAATTTGTTTCTTGCCTTTCAATCCTATGAGCGTGAGTGGTGTTTCGCTTTCGACTATTTCAAGTTTGACTGGATACAAAGCGCCGTTATCTTCACTAGGATTGAGACGGTTACCAAATTCCCCAAGGAGAACAACAGTACTACGCTCGTTGTATTCAAAGTTAGGGAAGATAGATGCTCCAACTGGAGTGATTTCGGAACCATCATTCAGCGTTACTTTGAAATTTTCTGGTCGAACTGTGCTTGGTTGCACTGGCCATGAAAACTCGACAGGCAAACCGCCCTGACCCATTGTCCATGGACCGTATGCGATACGAATCTGAAAAATAGACGCTGCAGAAGTGCGAGCTCGAAGTGGCACATCGTCTCCTTCAACAGTGTTCCAAGTTCCGCCAAAAGCTCTACAGATGAATTCTCCGTATGGCGTACCAAGCCCAGGAATGCCTAAAATATTGGTAAAACCAAGACCTGCGCCAATGATTTTTGGTTCAGCTTCCCAGATGTCAGCATTGATGAGGACATCTCTTTGCAAGAAAAACTCGTACAAAGGTGAGGTGCCAGGCAGAATGGGTTGCCCAATCCCCTTAGTACAGACACATAGAATAGCAAAAACGGCTTTTACGGCAAAATTACGCATATAAATAATTATACATAATTATTTCAGCAATTCAAGATTTAAGAGTGTAAACCTCTAATAACTCGAATTAATTCAGATGCAATTGTGTCGATTTGTTGCTGCATTTTGTCATCTTGAACGCATTCATCGTTTGTTAGATGTTTCTTGCAATGACCTACGATGAGATGTTTAGGAAGAACAATAGTGCCATAAGTACCAAGGATTGTTTTAAGGTGATAAAGCCCGCAGCGACCACCAAGTCCTGAAGCAGCACATAGAACGCCCGCAATCTTTCCTCTCCAACAGGTGTCCCAATGTTCGCCTTCATCAGGTCGCGTTGACCAATCGATAGCATTTTTAAGAATCCCAGTCAATGAACTGTTGTATTCCGGGCTTGCTATCAAAAAACCATTGTGGCTTTTAAGCAATTCTTGAAATTTAGAAACAGATTCTGGTTTGCCATGTTCTGCTTCATAGTCCTCACAGTAGAGTGGCATTTGATAATCGAACAAATCTATGAACGTTGTTTCTGCACCTGACTTTTCAGCAGCATGCAAAGCAATTTTTGCAAGCCGTTTATTGTATGAATCTTTGCGGATACTTCCTGCAAATGCAAGAACTTTTGGTGTGCTCATAACGCGCCGGCATGTGACGAAAGGTAATCAGAAACGCCATCGGCGTTTGGTTTCATCCCATCATCACCCTTGTTCCAGCCGGCGGGGCAGACCTCACCGTGCTCTTCAGTAAATTGAAGGGCGTCAACCATACGTAGCATCTCATCGACGTTTCTTCCAAGTGGCAAGTTGTTTACAACTTGATGTTGAATTGTACCGTTCTTGTCAATCAAGAAACTTGCTCTAAGGGCAATGCCAGCGTCATGAAGGATACCGTAAGCGTCTGCTATTTCATGTTTAACATCTGCGACCATTGGGAAGCCAACCTCTCCGATGCCGCCTTTGTCCACACTCGTGTTGCGCCAAGCGGCGTGAGTAAACTGAGAATCAATCGAACAACCAATTAACTGTACACCTCGTTCTTTGAACGCTGCGACTCGTTTATCGTGAGCAATGATTTCGGTAGGGCAAACGAACGTGAAATCAAGTGGCCAGAAAAACAATACAACATATTGCCCGCGGAATTGGTCTAATGAGAGTTCTGAGATTTCGCCTGATGGCATAACTGCTTGTGCAGTGAAATTAGGTGCTTCTTTATTTACTAAAACGGTCATATGTGTTTCCTTTCGTGGTCCGGAATTGTATCATGCTTAAATATGAAGATAATTATGTTCATTTTTCCGTGTTTGCTTTGTTCAACTCTCTTCTCACAAACCGTTCCAAACCATGAGTACCACATGCACGATACTGGTCATCATGATAGGCACGATTTGCTCAAAGACGGAAGTTTAAAATTTACTTTTGAGCCACTTCTGACATGGACGTACCAACATGCAGATAAAGTTCTACCTGGTATGCCACATTCCAAAGCAGTGTTGTACTACGACGTTGGTGGAGCATTCACTTTTTGGAATGACGACGATGGCCTTGGACAATTGTTTTACGAGATGCAAGGAAATATCGCTGGAGGAACTTCTCCAAATCCATCCTTGTCTAGTTCTTTGGGCAGCCCATATGCTATGAATGATATTTTGACATCCGTTGATTACGAGTTTTCAGCACTTTATTGGCAACAATCACTAGGTAATCATGGCGTGCGCTTGCGGGTAGGGAAATTGGGCGTTTCATCGTTTTTTGATACAAATGCAATTGCAAATGATTCAGTTGCGGATTTTATGGCTGAAGGATTTAATAAATCTATTACGAACCCAATGCCAGGTAATGGATTTGGTGCAAACATAGAATTTGATTTAGACGAAAACAAAATATTTCGGTTCGGGATGTCAAACTCAGAACCGATTACTCGTACCTCTGGAATACGAGGAATGAGTAGCGATCATCTATTTACAATCGCTGAACTTGCTATTACTGCAACTCCATCGATTCAAGAACAAGAGAGAGAAGGACATTATCGATTCCTAGTTTGGAACAATGGAGTGACAAATTCAAGTGGCACAGGAAATGTTGAGGGCTGGGGATTTTTAGTTAACCTAGACCAAAAAGTATATGACAACACGACATTGTTTGGGCGGCTTGGTTGGGGTGACAGTGAAGTAACTCCATCTGATTTTAGTTTTTCAGCAGGTATTGAATTTGACGAACCATTTAATGTAGAAAATTCAAAAATGGGTTTTGCTTATCAGTATGCTGAATTGTCATCTGGTGGCGAACAAAACATAGCCGAATGGTTTTATCGAACCAAGTTGAGTGATACAAATGTATATGTTGGTCCTGTCGTTCAATATTACGATGATGACAACCTCGATGGTTCTATGATTTATGGGATTCGGACAAGTTTGAGTTTTTAATTGTTCTTAGAGAGACCCTCGCAACAATAATACTGACGCTTACGGCAACGACTAGTCCACCATATACAGTAATTTCATGAATTACTGAATCACCTACTGGTAGTTTCCCTGTATCGCCGTACGTTTTCGCTAGATCGGCGGCATGTTTTGCAGCGTATCCAATATAAGTAGTTGATAGAAACCCAGGAATCATTGCAATTGATGAGAATGCGTACCGAGAAAACTTGAGTTTACTTACAGATGCTAAATAGCAAAGTGCTGAGTAGTTGAATGGAGACAAGCGAAGTAACGTGATAATTTTGAAATTAGAAACAGCGTCGTTAAACGCTTGAAGTTTTTGGTGCTTTAAGAGTAATTTTTCAACTGGAGATCTAAGTAAATGTCTTCCAACGAAAAACATAAGGAAAGCAGCAAGGACACCGCCAATAGTAATCCAAAGTAATCCCCACCAAACGCCAAAGATTGCACCGGCTGCTAGTGCGAGTATTGCTTCAGGGAACAAGAACGTTGTTCCAACAATAAAAATAATTACGAACAAAGCCGGTCCCCATGCGCCTAGTTTTTCGATAAACAAATCTACCTTAACCATATATGGTTCAAGTAAGAAATGAAATAAGCAAAATACACCAACTAGTGCAACGATTGCTACAGCAACTCTGATAATGGAATGGTGCCAGTCAATCTTGTTCAAATTTTATGACCTCTATGGAGAGGAGTGTATCTGCACCATCACGACCACTAACAGTATCTTTTATCACGTTGTCTTTAATTTCGTATTCTTCCTTTTTTCCTTGAAAGATAACGGTGTCGTTGCCTTCGCCGCCGTCAATTATGTTGTTGCCTTTGTTCCCCCGAAGTGAGTTGTTAGAATTATTGCCAAGTATGTTGGTGTTCTTGCTTCCGGTTAACGTTGCATCGACGTAATACTGCGACTTATGTGTGTACGGAAGTTCTTCGTTGAATGTTAGAGAGAAAGTGCCTTGAAAATTTGGGTCAATGAGAGACTCGTACCCATGCATCATTGGTGGAAGAAACGATTCAAGGAGTGCAAGGCCTTTTGGGTCTTTCTCTTTTATTTCTTTGCGAGTCTTTGCGATGTAGATTCCCCACATGCCACCTGGGTTTTCATCAAATGCAGCCCAAAGTCCATAATAAGAATCAATGACAGATGCGATATACTCTTGCGCGAGAGAGTTCTCTATACGGAGTTCTTCAATCCAATCTTTCACATGCGGATCAATTGTAATACCCCAGCGACCATCTTTTAAAGATTGCATTGCTTCTGATTTGAGTTCTTTTTGATATTGCGGAAGTGCACCTGGAAAATCGGTGCCAATGCCAGTGTCATGAACTAAATGGAATATTTCTTCAAATGCAGCATCACGATGTTCCCAATTATTATTGATGTACCAGCGTGAACCATCGACTGGTGTCTCGGACTCGTACTGAGGTTGTGCGTGTATATCTGGTTCTTGTCCTTCGCGGTGTCTGCCTTCTGGCATCATTAGCATTGCATGATTGTTTGCCATCGCGTTTGCGACCCCAGATTTATCATGGCCGTATTCTGAGTTTGGCACATTCGTTAAATAAAACTTCAGCAAGTTTCTGCACCGTGCAACAGCGATATCTCTGATACCTTTTTGTGCGATGATTGGAATGGATTTCCCGTTTGGTGCGATGACTTCGGTGAACTTGGTAAACCCCTCTTCACGATACCGTGAATCGGTGGGAAGTGGCTGCAAGCCGAATTCAAGCGGTGCAGTTAGACATATTGCGAGGATTGGGATCATTGTATTTCCTTAGAAGTGCAGGATACACCGTAACTGCGGTGAATACAAAAAGCGCAAATCCACTTAGGACGCATATAAGATGATGTTCGTGAACGAGCATAGTGGAGATGGAGACAGCAATCGCCCATAAAAGCGAAATTATCATTGTTCCTTTTCCGTATCGTTTGCCAATGACCCATGCAATTGTGAATGCGTACGCAACGTGTAGTGATGGTGCGTGGTTCCAGCGAGACAGATTCTCTACGCCAAAATATTCGTAAAAATATGGCCCCCAAACACCAGTGGTCTCGTAGCCGGGGTCTATTGGCACGAGCACAAAGAAAATTGCAGCGATTGCTGTTTGCGCAAGTGCCGTGCCTACCGGTGCAGTGGCATCCCGCCATGAACGAAACATAAACGGAAACAAAATGACTGCAATGTCGAGTGAAAAATAAAGTGGTAATGCCCAATCTCGAAATTGAATATCAGCTTCCCAACCGAAATAGAGAGGGAAACGTACCGAACGCATGTCACTTAGTTCATGCGAAATGGTCCAAAGAAATAGAAAACCAATATAAAAAGGAAGCGCCACCCAGATGACACTTGTTTTAGAATTGTTTGTCACGCAGTAACTTTAGTCATCGAAATATCTTCGGTAGGGCGGTCGCCATGACCGGTTTGCACCGAACCAATATCACGTACAACTTCGATGCCATCAGTAACTTTGCCAAAAGCCGTGTATTGGCCGTCAAGGTGTGGGCAACGTTCAAGGCATATAAAGAACTGGCTACCTGCTGAATTTGGATCTTGCGAACGCGCCATCGAAAGCACGCCTTCATGGTGTTCACGGTCGTTGAATTCAGCATCCACATTCCAACCAGGACCGCCCATGCCTGTTCCGTCCGGGCACCCACCTTGGATCATAAATCCAGAGATAATTCGATGAAAAATCAAATTGTCATAAAACTCGCTTTTAGCCAGTTTTTGAAAATTTTCCGCATGTTTCGGTGCCACATCGTCCC
This sequence comes from Planctomycetota bacterium, assembly GCA_014381555.1. GTDB lineage: Bacteria > Planctomycetota > Phycisphaerae > Phycisphaerales > SM1A02. The sequence continues at coordinate 6,088 of JACNLO010000091.1, forward strand.
AAAGTTCGACGGTGATTGTGCCCTTGCTTGTTTCAATAGTTGCTGTTGGGTATGTCATGCGTGTCATTTTACATGGGGACAGGCCCAAGGGGACAGTCCCCAAGGAAAAACGAAAAAATCCTATTTATATGAGCGTGAGGCAACTTTTTGTATAAAACAATGGGGACAGTCCCCTGGGGACTGTCCCCATTGTTCCCATTGTTCCGAGGGTCAGACCATCGACATGACCCACAGGGTGTACGGGTTTTGTTAGGATATAGGGATGGTGGAAGAATTACGATTGCCGTTGATTGATGGGCGTGTTGAGGCCGGATTTTCAGGGTTTCCGTCGCCGGCGGATGATTTTATTGAGCGGTCGCTCGATCTGAACGAACAGTTGGTTGCGAATCCAATCTCAACGTTTTTTATGCGTGCAAGTGGTCACTCAATTGTCAGCGAAGGAATTCATGATGGCGACTTGTTAATAGTTGACCGGTCTATTACACCAACTCTTGGAAGCATAGTCGTTGCGGTGATTAATGGTGAACTCACCGTCAAGCGATTAGACAACCAAGAAAGCAAAATCGTTGTTTGGGGAGTTGTTACATGGTCCGTCCATAGATTGAAAACAACATGTACGCGTTAGCTGACTGCAACAATTTCTATGCATCCTGTGAACGTGTTTTTGAGCCACACCTTGAAGGAAAGCCAGTCGTTGTGCTTTCTAATAATGACGGCTGCATCATCGCCCGTTCTCAAGAATCAAAAATGATTGGTTTCAAAATGGGCGAACCGATTTTTAAGTGCAAAGGCCTTGTTAAAAAACATAGCGTTATTGTTCGGTCATCTAATTTTGCGTTGTATGGCGATATGTCACGTCGAGTGATGCAGACGATTCGTTTGTTTTCGCCTGATGTTGAAATCTATTCCATAGATGAAGCGTTTATTAAACTTGATGGTTTGGCTGGAAGAAATTACGAAAAAATTATGCGAAAAATGCGAATGGCTATTTTGCAGTGGACAGGAATCCCCGTTTCAATTGGCATTGGAAAAACAAAAACGCTTGCAAAACTCGCAAACCATTACGCAAAGAAAATCCCCGAAGTAGGCGGGGTTGCAGAAATACCTCAAAACTCAGATGAAATGTTACGGGCAGTTGAAATCGAAGATGTTTGGGGCATCGGGCGAAGGTGGTCAAAGAAATTACGAAACATCGGCGTAAATACCGCGTTTGATTTAGCAGCAATTGAGCCAGAATCAATTCGACGTTCCTTCAACATCATTGCAATGAAAACGGCAATGGAATTGCGCGGGCACACTTTTTTTCGGCTAGAACAAACGCCAGAGAAACGAAAAACATTATTGCGTTCTCGTTCATTTGGAAAACCAGTGGAATCGTGGCACGAATTGTCAGAGGCAATTGCATCGCACGCAACGCGTGCCGCTGAAAAATTACGAAACGAGGAACTGGTCGCAAAAGTGCTTCGCGTTTTTTTTCATACAAGTTTATTTAATTATCAAGAACCACGGCACAGCGCTCATGCAACGGTTGAACTAATTCCACCGACAAATGTAACGCACACCATTATCAAAGCGGCTCTTGGCGCAGCAAAACCAGTTTGGAAATGTGGCTTTAGATATAAACGTGCTGGAGTACAACTTATTGATTTGTCGAGTGGCCAAACGCAAAATAGTTTGTTTGAATCACAAGAAACCAAGGCAAGAGATAAAAGAATGATGGTGATCCTTGATTCGGTAAACGCCAGTATGGGCTCTGGTACATTGCATTTTGCCGCAACTGGTTTTACCAAGGTTATGCAAATGAAACAGACAAGGCGCTCTCCGCGTTACACGACGCACTGGGACGAATTGCCGAAATGCTTGTGCGGTTTGTGATGGTTGCTTGGCGGAATTTAATGCAGAGACCGTACGAATGTTTTCTTAAACATTTAAAAAGTAAATAGGAGTTTAAGACGAGTCGAGAGATAAGTAACTACAACTCAAGGAGCGAACTATGCAAACGTTCATTTCAATTACCGCAGTTAGTGCAATCTCGATTCTGCTTGCCACTACGAACCCGCCCCCAGACACGATTGAACTAACAGGAACAGTTCGCGATTTCGAAGAAAGCGGGGGGTGCGGGAGCGATGGGCATCCTGACTTTGAAGTGTACCCGTCCAAGGGATTTGGACAATACTGCAAAAATATCGACACGCAGCTTGGAGCAGATGGAAAACCGGTTTTTATTGGTGGAGGGAAAAAAGTGCGTTGGCAAGCAACCGACAGCAACTGGCAACCGATTAGTTGGACGATGTACGACTCCGAACTAGGCGATCATAGCATCCGATACCGAAGCGGGAATTCAACTGGCGGAATTCAATCTGCGGCTTCATTTAATCAATGGTACAACGATGTTGAAGGAGTAAATATAAATATCCCTCTAACAATTACTCTTGCAAGGCAACAGGACGGAAGTTACGTTTTTGACGACCAACTCGATTCAAACTATCAACAACTTGGAGGCTTTTTCCCAATCGAGAATCAGGGTTGGGGTAATCCGGGTGGTTCACCCGACCGAAACTTTCACTTTACGTTTGAATTACACACGGAATTTACGTATCAAGAAAATGGTGCGCAGTATTTTCAATTTATAGGAGACGATGATGTTTGGGTATTTATTGATGGGTACTTAGTTATTGATCTAGGCGGCATTCACAGTTCAACAGAACAATACGTAGATATCGCGCGTCTTGGTTTAGAAGATGGAGAGTCCTACACGCTGGATTTCTTTTTTGCCGAACGGCACCGTACGCAATCAAACTTTAGGTTTCAAACAAATCTGCAACTAGAAGAAGCATCGCTTCCTGATGGTGGTGGATACGATTAATACTTTGGTTTTACAATTAGCTTTGGAACGCTAACCATGCGTACTTGCGTAAATTGTCGGTGTCCATCGCGACCACTGTGATAACCGTAACCTGAATCACATGCGCCAACCCACGGAGTTCCTTGTGCGCCGCCACATGCTTTATTGATTCCGACCATACCTGGTGTAAGTTTGCGAGCAACTTGCATTGCGTGTTCAACTTCGCCAAACACTGCACCACCAAGACCATACGGAGTTTCGTTAGCAAGTTCGATTGCTTCTTCATCGCTTGAAATCCGTTGGATGCAACAGATTGGTCCAAAAGTTTCATCGTGCATTATTCGCATGTCATGATTGC
>JACNLO010000061.1 GCA_014381555.1 Planctomycetota bacterium
CATATTGGCATGCGTTTTCATACACACTTGAATCTGGCATGATTGACCTTGGCACATTTGGCGGCAATGAAAGCCGCGCGTACGCAATTAGTGACGAGGGATTTATCGTTGGAGAATCAGAACTTCCAAACGGAGAATTCCACGGTTTTGTCTGGATGGATGGCGAAATGTTCGACCTCAATAATTACATCGTGCCTGATATTGATATAACTATCACGAATGCAAAAGGTATCAACAGCGCTGGCATGATTTCTGCAGTTGCAACGTATCCAGATGGTACAAAGCGACCTTACTTGCTCACGCCAATGGATGAGACAATCCCAGAAGATGTAAATGGTGATGGCAATGTCGATGTCGTTGACTTACTTGCGGTCGTTGGCGCTTGGGGACCATGCAAAGTATGCAACGAAGATATCAATGGTGATTCCATGGTCGATGTCGTTGACTTACTTGCCGTCATCGGCGCTTGGGCTAATTGATTAATCCAAATAACACAAATAAAAAGACCGCGACTATTGTCGCGGTCTTTTTCAGTTGGGAATAAGTTTTAATTAAAATTCTTTTGAACGATGTTGCATTTGAGCTTTAAGACGCGCAAGAATCGATGAATGCATTTGGCTCACACGCGACTCAGACAAATCAAGAGTCAAACCGATTTCTTTCATTGTCATTTCTTCATAGTAATACAAGACTACAATTAATCGCTCTGCACGAGTAAGACCTTTTGTAAGAAGGAACTGTAAATCTTGACGTTGCAACTCCAAAACTGGGTTTTCTTGGCGCTTATCCTTAACAACATCAATTTCCTGAACTTCTTTTGATGAATCTGAGTCATATGCCTTTCGGTTCAGGGAGGTCATCAAGACTGGACGTGAATCTCGTTCAATTTTTTCATACTCATCAGTGTCAACTTCGAGTTGACCAATAATTTGATCATCCGTTGCTTTTTCGCCAGTTTCCATTTCTATTGATTTACGAGCACGGTCAACTTTTGTACTTCGCGAACGAACAAGTCTAGGAACCCAGTCCATAGCTCGGAGCTCATCATAAATTGCCCCACGAATTCTTTGTGTGCAATATGTTTCAAACTTAAAACCACGAGTTAAATCGTATGCATCGATTGCTTGCATAAGACCAAACAGTCCTGCAGAATATAAATCATCTACATCGACTTCTGATGGCAGCTTTTGATGAACACGTTCAGCGGTATATCTTACTAACTGAAGATAGTGTTCCATTAACACGTTGCGGATTTCAAGAGTCTTCTCATTTTTGTATGAAATCCATACATCAAGAAGAATCATCTCTCCACTTGGGGTTTCGACGGTGATATCAAGCCCTCTTGGAATATTTCCTTCAAGGTCTGATTTCGTTAATTTCTGTACTATTGCACTTGGCATTGGTCTACTCCTTGACCCTGTCACCAAACTGGTACGAACGTACGCACCACTTTCATTATCATGCCGATCCTTGGCATCGATGCGGTGACTATACCGCGCATCGGTGTGGTTAGACAATGAGGTTTGAGGGTTGTTTACCATGAATTTTGTAAATTGTCACAATTGTGACACCCTATTGAAAGTCATATTCAAGTTGGTTCTATTCAAGGAAACACAAAAACATGAGTTGATACTCGTACACTGTTCCGTATTCAGAAAGCACAATAGTCCGAGAATACCCTTGTAAATGGATTCCATTTGCATGATATCTACACATCAAGGTCAAATCGACCGTGCATATACAAATGTTGTAACATGAATAACCCTAACGGGTTATCGGTCTATCTTGTGCCCAAAGTGATTCCACCAACTTGGAAGGTCTCGCAAGATCGAAGTGCATCGAAATATCCTGCCCATCGGTAAACCAACTCAACGGCTTATTCAACGCGCAGAGCGTAGAGATCATTTCTCCGAGCATTTCGGTCTCATCAAGTTTTGAGACAATGACACGATCATATCCTGTGCTAGCAAACCCATCTGCAGCTTTTTTGGTAGCAGTCCTCGACGATGCTGCACTTAACACAAGGTGTGTCTCAGTCGGATTCGCAACTTTTAGTATGTTGGACGTCTCTTGAATTCGATCACCGTCAATTGCACTTCTTCCAGCTGTGTCGATAAGAATAATATCTGCCGACTGCGATGCCTCCATTGCTTCTTCCATCTGCTCTACCGTCCCGGCAACTTCCATTTTTGATTCAAACAGTTTTGCGTACTGACCTAATTGATCGACTGCTGCAACTCTATATGTGTCTGCAGTAATAAATGCAACACTTCTTCCCTGCTGCAACCAATACTTTGTTGCGAGTTTCGCAATAGTTGTTGTTTTCCCAACACCTGTTGGTCCAACTAACGCAATAACCGTAGGCTCCATTGAATATCTGTTTGATGGAGGTACCACTTCTGGTAAACGTCGAATGAGCTCATTCATCATATTTTTCTGTATTTCTTCATTGCTCATCGAGGAGTTGATATCGAGAGTTTGAACAATGTCAGTTGCAAGAGAAGAGTCTATTCCCTTCTTCACCAAGGTACGTTGCGCCTTTGCAAGAATAGGAGAAAGACGGCCTGCAGTTTCTTGATCTAGAAACTCGGTCACTAGATTTCTAATCTCTGCAACACCTAATTCAATCCTTTTGGCTGCAGTTTGTTTTTGTGGCTTATGTTCTTGTTGCTGAGATGATTTCTTCACCTGAGCTAGTTGATTCTGTTCACTATGTTGCGATGTCTTCTTCGCCGGCTGCGATGGCTTCTTCGCCGGTTGCGATGGCTTCTCCGCCGGTTGCGATGGACTCTCTTGTTCTATTTGCTGAGTCGGATTTTTTTCTTTTTGCAGTAGCAACCATTTTGCGTACCTGATGGTTTTCTTGTTAATTTTTCTAGTAATCATATTTGTATACCTTAGCTAATTGTTCTTGACTCAAGTCTCATTGTTTCAACTTTTCCCACAACTTGCAAGTCCACCTCTTGAACTATTTCGTCCCTGCTCAAAACAACAATCTCATCTTTTGTGTTTGCTACTCTAGTTTTTAATTGTCTTCTGGATTTATTTGATGAGATTACAACAATCGGTAAGCCCTTTTCTACAAGTGGAATGGCTGCATGATGAAGTGCTGCAGAGAGAATATCGTTTGATATCAAATCCCTCGATATTGCCTCATCAACATCTTCAGGCAGTTCAAGGCATCGAATAACTTGACGTCCAGCATCGCCGTTGCTCGAGATAGATGCACATATTTGCCTTTTCAGAGCAACTCGAACCTGCTCAACAGATTCCTCAAATGATTCTGTCGATGAATCTGAAGCCGCTTCAATAATCGTAGAGAGATCCATAATTGGCACATGCTCAGAAAGTAATGCCTTTAAGATGTGGTGTAATCTAGAGATAGAAACTCTGGACCCAATCTCTTCTTCTACTAATCTTGGAGAAGTTGCACTAAGTGAATCTATCATCAATGCTACGTCTTCACGACATAATAACTCTTTCGCATGCGTATTCACGACTGCAGAAAGATGTGTCATGATTACCGAAACAGGGCCTACTGCTTGTACAAATAGGTCCCCTAGCCCACTGAGAACTTCATTAGTCACCCAAACAGCAGACATCCCAAATGCTGGTTCTCGCTCTGGAATACCCTCGATTTCGCTACCCATTTCAGCTTGAGGAATAATCATCCTTCGATCGTTATACACAACGCCTTCCCCCACCACTCCACCCTTAAGCAAGATTCTGTACGAATTCTGATCCAAACTCAAATTATCCTTAATCCGAATCGATGGAATCATAAGACCCAAATCTTGTGAAACTGTCAATCGTAACGATGCCATTTTTTCAACGATATTGTCTTCTCGTTGAGCAGAAGCGAGAGGCAATAATGCTTGGCCGAATTCAAGTGTAAGAACAGATTCTTGAATAGATGTTGGTGGCGGTTCTTCGACTTCCAACTCAGGCATTCCTTCATCTTGGGTATCTTGACGTTGAAAACTGATCCAAGATAACCCTCCGAGAACTGCTGCCAATACTAAGAGTGGCAATGTGGGCAATGGTGTGATAGATAGAAGAACCAAGAATCCGGCAACGAGACCGAGGGCTGCTGGTTGTGAAACCAATTGATTTGGTATTTCCATCCCAAGCGGAGTTCGGTTACCAGCTCTTGCAACGATAAGACCTGCAGCAATCGCAATAAGAAAAGATGGAACCTGGCTTGCTAGTCCATCTCCAATTGTAAGACGAGTAAAGAGATCTGCAGACTCAAGTACAGACCATCCCTTTACAGCAACCCCGACGGTCAATCCCCCAACAATGTTAATTGCAATGATGACAAGACCAGCAATTGCATCCCCACGCACAAATTTACTCGCTCCATCCATGGCGCCGTAAAAATCGGCTTCTCTCAAAACGTTATCTCGCCGGTTTGTCGCCTGTTTCTCGTTTATTAGCCCCGTTGACAAATCGGCATCAATAGCCATCTGTCGACCTGGCATTGCATCGAGTGTAAACCTTGCTGCAACTTCACTCATTCTAGTTGCGCCTTTTGTTACAACAACAAATTGCACGATGACGAGAATTAAGAAAATAATTCCACCTACGATTATGCTTGAACCAGCAACAAATGATCCAAATGCTTCAATAACATGCCCTGCCATATCACCTCCTTGCTCTGGAGTCGTTGCATCAGCCGAAAGTATGAGCCGAGTTGAAGCAACATTCAAAACAAGGCGGCCAAGCGTTGTGATGAGAAGAAGGGCTGGAAAGACACTGAAGTCCAAAGGACTTTTTGTGTACACGGTGGTAAGTAAAATGACAGCTGCGATGGATATATTTGCGGCAAGAAAGAAATCTAAAATTCCAGGTGGGAGAGGCACAACCAAGATGGTTACAAGCCCCAATAATAATGAAGGTACGAGCAAGTGCTTTTTCTGCACGAATGTACTCAGTATCGAGTCAAATTGGTTCATTCTTATATTCATCGTGCATCTTTCTTCTTCGTAATTAATAACGTCGCTATTTCGCCATGTAAACACGATGGAATGCCAAGCCCAACATCACTTCCCTGCATAATTTTTTGAGCAAGAACAGCATTTTCAATTATCAAAACTCCGTCTTTCTTGAGTTTGTCAAGTTCTTGAAGATATGAATCGCCGCTCAAAATATCAAGAACTATTGGGGCAGTCATTGTGGAAGCATTCCAACGAAGAGTAATTGCAAACGAACTGCCAGAAATAATTAGGGAAGGGCAAGTAGTTCTTGCAGTCTTATTAGAAATCCACCTCGCATAGTTTCTCGCTTCGACACCCCGACCGCCATGCTCTCGCTGTTCCTCTATAACTTCTTGCCTCGTCATAAGTAAGTCTGTTTTCCAAGCGTGTCGTTGCCAACAATAATCAAAAAGTCCCAAAAGTAATAAAACTCCCAATGTCGCAAACACAACTTGTGAACCAATCGACACAACGGTATCAATACTGTCGACAAGTTGTTCACTCGAACCCAACGAGAACAACTGCTCTTTATGTTGAAATATAACTAGCAAGCCAGCTGCCGAGGCAAGAATGAGTTTGCTCAATGAAAACAGAAGGTTCATGTTTCCTCTAGACCCAAACAGTGTAGAAAATCCAAAACTTAATCGAGAAAAACTTGGAGTTACGGCTTTTGATGAAAATATACTCCCAACTTGAATAAACCCCGAAAATATTGCAGCAATAAAAAACACTGTAAAAGGAATCGCTAGAACTTTAACAAGTTGCCATCCCATGTCTGTAAAAGCTCCTGTCGAGTTTTCTACTCGATACGAAAGATTTTCTATAAGAAACTGTTTACTCACTTCAAGCCCTTTAGGCACTAAAAAAACAGCAACTCCAACTGCAACAAAGAGGAACAAGACAGAAGACAAGTCGTTCGATCTTGCGACTTGCCCGTCCTCTCGAGCTTTTTTCAAACGACGAGCACTAGCAGGTAAAGTTGCATCTTGTCGATTCTGTCTCACTGCACACTCCCTGTCGCCCACTGGGAAACCGAACCCACCATGTCCGGCATCATGGTTGACATAAATGATCCAATAATTGATAGACCCGCTATGAGAACAATCATTCCAACAAGTATTCGTACTGGTAGCCCAATACTAAAAATATTCAACTGAGGCATTGATCTTGCAATCATGGCAAGTGCCGCTGTTTGAATCATCAATATTGCAATTAAAGGGAGTGCCACACGAAGAGCAAACTCAAAAACTGTATCGAGTAATCCAGTCAAAGTTACAACTATCGAATCTCCAGCAAGAGTTGCAACTGGTAGATGGCCAAAACTTCCAACAACAGCCATGTATGTTTGTTCAATACCACCTATAACTACAAATCCAACTATTGCGAACATCATAAAAGCTCTTCCGACCTCATCAGATTCTCCACCAGTAGCTGGGTCGAGCATTGAAGGCAAAGCGATACTCATTTGTTGTCCCATCAAGGAACCGCCAATTTGCATTGCTATCAAAGGCATGCTCATCAAAAAGCCAATGGTTGCACCAATAGCAAATTCACCAACAAGAATGACGAGCAATCCCATCATTCCAATTTCGGAAATGGGAACATCTGCGGTCATTGTCCAAGCTGAAAATCCAAGGACAAGAATAATTGCTGCTCTGACTATTTTTGGAATTGCTGGAGAACCAAAAACAGGAGCAGCTATTGAAAGCCCTGCGACTCTGGCGAGAACTGCTAAAAATGGCAACATCAAAATGTAAGAAAAACTTGTCATGTTGTTCCTGAAAACATTCCCTGTGCAAACTGGAGAATTTCTGAGAGCATCCAACCCATCAACATCAATGTCGCAATCATCATTGCAAGTAAGCGCGGAACGAGACTTAACGTCTGCTCCTGAACCTGAGTCATGGCTTGCAATATACTCATGAGAATACTGACAGCGAGCCCAATGAGTAACACTGGTGCTGCAACAACGAGTACAACTGAAAGTGCAGAGCTAAGAGAATCTACAAGTAATTCTGTCATGCGAAACCCGCCGTTTTCAGAAACACCACAACTTGTTCAGAAACTGCAACGCTTTGAAGTAAATTTCCAGCGACCAGATACCATCCATCAACAAGTACGAACATCAATATTTTTAATGGCAAAGAAATGAGTACCGGCGGCAACATCAACATCCCCATCGAAACAAGCAAACTAGACACCAACAAATCAATAACCATAAATGGCAAGTACACTCTAAATCCAATAAGAAATGCTATTTTTAACTCACTTAAAACATATGCTGGTAGCAAGCTCAGGGTATCAACATCTTCTCTTGTTAAATCTTCTGGCTTTGAAGTGTCAACACCTCGATAGTTCAACATCATATATACCGTCGACCAATTGCCCGCGGTCTCAATCTGCGAAAACATAAACTCTCGCAATGGCAGTTTCGTTCGCTCCCATGCAACTTCTGAACTGGTAATTTCGCCATCAATCAAGGGCTTAATGCCATCTTCGTACATCCGCTCCATTGTTGGAGCCATGACTACAACGGAGAGTAACAAGCTAAGGCCAATCAATATTTGGGTTGGAGGAATTATCGGCGAGCCAAGTGCTTGCCTAAGCAATGCTAGAACAACAATAAATCTCGTGAAACATGTGCACAGAACTAATATGGATGGGACAAGGGCGAGAACTGTAAAAAAGAGCAAAATATTGACTGTAGAACCTAACGACCCATCGCCCGCTGGCAACAATGCACCCGCTTGTTCAAGAGCTTCGACTGGATTATTTGGAATTCCAGGAGCACCAAGGATTGATTGAGAAAGATGTCTAAGAATCGTAAGACTCATTCTTGCTGGCTTTCTTGAAGATCGACCTCACACAAAGGAGTCAGATTCCCCTTCACTTGATGAAGAAGGACCCCTTTATCTTTCACTCGAACAAGGACCAATGCCTGCTTGGCACCTAGGGCCTTTCGCTCGATTATTTCAATTGAAGTTCCTTGCCCCATAACTGTCCCAAGAGAGCCACTACCGCGCTTTATGACCCAACGAATGGCGATTATCAAGCAAACGATGATTGCCAATGCAATAAGAACTCGGAATGTCCCAAGCCCCATAGAGAGAACCTCTTGGGCATTTGCTGGAAGTGGCAACGGCGTTGATTCTGAGGCATAGGAAGTACGCACAGACAGCACCGAGATAACACAACTACAACATTGGAGAGCGACTGAGCGCATCTTGGCCATCCTTGGCTTCCTATCTTGGGGCATCCTTGCCCGCTCTGAGAAATGCTCGAGTTGAGCATAACCATACTCTCATCGGTTACTTTGGACGCTCTTCGTGATTATGATGTACACATGCCGAAATGCTTCGTTACCTGCATCACACTTTTCTCTACGCTTCTAGCAATTCCACATGCCTTTGCCCAAGAGACCTACACGCTCGATGAAAAAACAGATACATGGGTGTTAACAGATAGACCAGAAGCAGGATCTTCTGAAGCACAACTCGCAACAGCTTCAAAACAACTCGCACTTGGTAATTATCAAGAAGCGCTACGAATCTCATCGATTTGGATTGAACGTAACAAACATAGCGATGATTATTCTTTAATGGGAGAAGCGTACATCATTCATGGGGACGCATTATTTGCTCAACGATATTTTTACGAATCGCTTTTTGATTATGAGGTTGTTGCTCGTGATTACTATGGTACTAAAGCTGCAATTACGGCTAATGAACGCGAGTTTGAAATTGCAAAGATGTTCGCCAATGGATTACACAAACTACTTTGGGGAATGAGAATCGCTGACGCAACTGACGAAGCTGAAGAATTGTTCATTCGAATCCAAGAACGCCTTCCTAGAAGCCCCCTCGCTGAAAATGCAGCGATGGAACTCGCTGATTTGTACTACCGAAGAAAACAAATGAAGTTGGCAAATGACATGTACTTGATTTTTGTTGAAAACTATCCTCAATCACTGGAAATTGACAAGGCAAAAGCGAGACTTATATATACTCGGCTTGCAACCTACCGAGGACCGACTTTCAACGATGCAGGTTTGTTTGATGCCAGAAAGGAACTCGTGCAACTTCGAAGCACAAGCCCACGCCTTGCAAAAACTGTTGATTCATCAGCACTAATCACACGCATTGACGAGTCACTTGGGCAAAAAGCATTACGAACAGCACAATGGTATTTAAAAATTAACAATCCAATTGCCGCAGAATATACTATTCGACGACTAATCGTTGAGTACAAACAAACTGCGGCATCTATTGAAGCCCTAGAACACCTTGTCCCAAAAATATTACCGCAGTTACCACCCATCGTCATGAAAGAAATTGGGGATTTCTATGACATAAATCAAGAAGCATTACTCGGAAAAATTATCACTTCCGTAGAAATACCCGAGGACAACGAGTGATTCGAATACTAATTTTAACTTTTCTTTTTGCCATACTTACTAGTTGTTCGAACGACCCAACGATGGGTTATTCTTCTTCCTCTCTCTATGCCTCAAAATTTAAAAGTGTTTCAGTTCCAATTTTTCAAAATAATTCTACTGCTCGCGAGTTGGAGTTTATGCTGACCGACGCTGTCATTAAGGAAATAGAAGCACGCACTCCATATCAAATACTCAAAGAACAGCAGGCCGACACTTTACTCACTGGCACAATCAGTTCTGTCAAACTACAAACGATTAGCCAGTCAAGAATCACAGGTCTTGACAACGAAGTTATGATCACTGTAATAATTGATTTCGAGTGGCTTGACTTACTCAATGGCGGGCGAATAGTTGGAAGAAAAAACTTTTCGAGCAGTGCTTTGTTCATCCCATCTCAGCCCTCTTCTGAACCTATAGAAATGGGACAATTTGCAATTGCACAACAGTTATCATCCGATATAGTCGATCAAATGCAATCATCTTGGTGATTTACCAAACAAAAGTTCCATAACACCCTATTATCTACACTCTTATCTCATTTTTTGTCCCTAACAGACCATAGGTACTATCAACATGGCGAACCCAACAGGCAATAAAAACGACCAAAGACCAAAACCTCCTACACCACAGAAGCCCAAGTTTTCTCGTGGCTTGTTCAGTTGGATGTTAATCTGCTTTGTCCTAATCATGCTCTATGGCATGATGAATGGCGCTTCAGGCGGGGAAGAAATATCTAACTGGAATGATTTTCTCAATAGAGCAAAGGCGGGTCAGTTCCAAGATAACAACGTTATCGTAGAAGATTCTCAAATCACAGCTGTTATGGCTACAGATAACGGAACTCCTGTTGGTTCAATCGATATCCCAGCAGGCACAAAAGTCTTTTTCCCCTACGGTGCGCAAAGCCAAGACTGGTATCTCGATCAGTTAAGCGCTGCAAAGATTGATCATTCCACTGATATTGGGAGTGGTATTTTGATGCGTTTACTCGTCGGCTGGGGACCCATGATCATTATTCTCTTCCTCATTTTCTTCTTTATTTCGAGATCTGCTCAAAGTGGGGGCGCTGGGGGGATGCTCGGGAACTTTGGAAAATCAAAGCACCGGCTTGCAAACAAAGATTCAAACAAAGTTACGTTCGATGACGTAGCTGGTGTCGAAGAAGCAAAAGCAGAAGTACATGAGATCATTGAGTTCTTAAAGAATCCGAAAAAGTTCTCACGATTAGGTGGCAGAATCCCTCGTGGCATTTTGCTTGTTGGTCAACCCGGCTGCGGCAAGACGTTACTTGCAAAAGCCATTGCTGGCGAAGCCGATGTTCCCTTCTTTACTATTTCTGGTTCTGACTTTGTTGAAATGTTTGTTGGCGTTGGAGCAAGTAGAGTTCGAGATTTGTTTAAGCAAGCTAAAGATGCTTCCCCATGTATTATTTTCCTTGATGAAATTGATGCAGTCGGTCGTAAACGAGGAAGTGGTTTTTCAAGTGGCGGACATGATGAGCGTGAACAGACGCTCAATGCAATCCTTGTAGAAATGGATGGGTTTGAACTAAGTGATCAAGTTATCGTTATGGCTGCTACCAACCGTGCAGACGTTCTAGACCCAGCCCTTACTCGCCCAGGACGATTTGATCGTCAAGTACATGTACCCCTGCCAGATGTTGAAGGGCGAAAAGCAATTCTTGAAGTACATGCGAAAAAGGTAAAACTGTGTCCAAATGTAGACTTGTCTAGAGTTGCACGCGGCACACCAATGTTCAGCGGTGCTGACTTGGAAGCATTGATTAACGAAGCTGCAATTATTGCAACACTTGCAGATAAAGATTTTGTCGATCAGCTCGACCTTGATGAAGCCCGTGACAAGATACGCTGGGGCAGAGCAAGCAAAAGTCGTAAGGTAGAAGAACTCGAACGTGTTGCTACTGCATACCACGAGGCGGGGCACGCTGTTGTACAACTCGTGTTACCAAACGCAGACCCAGTTCACAAGGTGACTATCATTCCACGTGGCCAATCTGGGGGTGCAACATTTAGCTTGCCAGAAAAGGATCGATATTTCTACAACCGTAAATTCTTAGAAGCATCTATGCGTGTACTTTGTGGCGGTCGAATTGCTGAACGTCGGAAAACTAACGATATTTCTAGCGGTGCTTCTATGGATATCCAAATGGCTACAAGTTACGCACGTCATATGATTTTGGATTGGGGCATGTCCGATCGGCTCGGCTTTGTCATGTATTCGCCAGATCCGAACAGAGAAGCAATTTTTGCTGAGCGTGACTATTCGCCAGATACTGCTAGAATTATTGATGAGGAAGTGAAACGATTGATTGATGCTGCGTATGCAGAAACAGAGCGTATCCTTGATGAGCATTGGGAACAAGTGGTAGCAATATCAGAGGCGCTCCTCGAATACGAAACACTTCAAGCAGACGAACTTGAAGCACTTATGCGTGGCGAATCGATTACTCGATCTTCTGTAAGTGATTTACTTGATCAAGAAGCAAATACAACTCTACCTCCAGCGACATCGACTGATAAAAATGACCCAGGTGAATCAACTTCAGGTGATGTTGTCCCCGCACCCGCGTAATTGTTTTCTTGTTTGAAACATATCTCTAAGAACGAAGTACACGCCAGCTATAAATGCACCAACTACTGAAAGTACTATCGGTATATCTAGTGTGAGCCATGGTTCTTCATAGACACCCCATTTGCTTAGAATCTCTACAACGTTCCAGAGTACGATGACTGTTGGTATTGCATATCTAATTGCATGACCCATATCCTTGATTCGTAAAAGTTTATAAAACAGATACGCTCCGCCACCCAAACTCAGCACGAGTGTGGCATAAGTCAATATGTGATGTTTACCTACCAATTTTTCATCATATAAAAGTAAGAGAACGACATAGAAAAACCACAGGATTGACGCCATTTCAAAAGCGGTTCGTGGTCCATAGTTGCCGATTGTCCCACTCACAATTGGTTTCCTATTAAGGTGCAATTTTCTTCTTAACCAAACGAACAAATTGCATCGAACACCTTCATGAACGACGAGATAGAGCATCAACAAGAGGAGTAAACTCCAAGTGTGCATGAGCAATCGGTATTCCCCCGCGGTACCATCAACCGTTTCGATTGAAAGGTCATGAGCTGCAAAGAGGAACCCGTATTCCACACCGCCAGTCCATAAAAGAACACCAGCAAGTGCACCAAGTAAACTTTGCCAACCCGACGATGAGGTAAATCTTGTGATGACGAGCAATCCTAAACCCAGTAAAAAAACAATAGTTGCTCCAAGAGCAAGATGATTTGTCAATAAGTTGTTCATCACGACCATAAGAGCATGCCCAATCGGCATCAGCATAAAAATAACAATAAAAGCCAAGATTCCTCTCATATTCATCATTCTACTGAGAATCGTTCTCAATTACAACCCCTTTTGTGGACGCCACTTTTGGGGACAGTCCCCAGGGGACTGTCCCCAGAGAAATAGCTTTATTAGTTTCGTGCACCTTGTTTTGTAGCCATTTTTGTGGGGACAGTCCCCAGGGGACAGTCCCCACAAAAAATAAAATTACCAAACTGCGATGACGGCCAGAAGGTCCGTCACATCCACTTGTCCGTCTCCATTAATGTCCTCAGGACAACCATCGCAAGATCCCCAAGAACCAACAACTGCAAGCAGGTCGCTCACATCAATAACTCCATCGCCATTGACATCCTCGGGTATGGTTGAAACTTCGTTCATCGTTCCGGGCGTAGGTGCATTGAATGATTGCCAATCATCTCCACCATCTGGTAAACGGCCATAAGAAACATCCGTTTCTTGTGCGCCAAAGACGATTGAATCAATAATGGTTGAGCCATCTGATGCAAAGAGCCCAATTTCCTCACCGCTAGCGCCAAGTTTAAACGTGGTATGGGTTGGTCCCTGCTCAGCATCGTTGTCAGCCCAGACGAGTAAATAGCCATAAGCATCAATAATGACGCCTTCTTGGAAGACCCACATGCCTGGCTCGCCAAGGTCATCCGTCATAAACAAACCAGTCATATCAATTGCTTTTTCATTCGGATTATAAATTTCAATCCAATCTTCAAATGCACCTGGATCATCTGGATCTTCAATCGTTGTTTCATTATCCGCCATAAATTCGTTAATAAACAAGACTGGCACTTCAGGGGCATCTGCTTGGTTTGCACTTTCTGGCGTTGGCGTAGACATGAAAGTCCAACTCTCGCCACCATCAGGAATGCGACCATAAGAAATATCTGTTGACTGCGCTGTATAAGTCAACGAATCAACTATTGTCACTCCATCCGCAGCAATTAAACCAATATCTTCACCACCAGTTCCAAGTTTAAAATCAGCATGGTTCGAGCCCTGCTCTGCATCTTTATCTGCCCAAATCAAAAGGTAACTACCTGCGTCAATAGAAACGCCGTCAGGAATTTGCCAGATTATTAAATCTGTTAAATCATCTGTCATAAACATTCCGGATAAATCGATGGATTCATCACTGTTATTAAAGAGCTCAATCCAATCATCGAACTCTCCCGCTTCGTCGGCAATAGTCGACTCATTGTCAGCCATAAATTCGTTGATAAATAAGATTCCGTCATAATCTGGCAAGGCAATTTCGTTTTCGTAATTTGGAGTTGCATCTTGAACAGCCCAATCGGTAGACAATTCGCCTTGACGACCATAAGACTTATCTGCTTGCAACGCTGGGTACGTAACGCTATCTATCACAGTTGAACCATCAGACAAGATCAACTCCCCACCTTTTGGATTCAAAGTAAATGGAGCGTGTTCGCTGCCCTGTTTTGGCTGGCCGTCTATCCATAGTGTTGGGAATTCCCCGTCTTGAACCCAACGGGATGGCAAATGCCACTTCATTAAATCACCCGCATCATCGCTCAAATAATACGCCTGCATTGGAAGACGCCCTGGACCTAAATTGTAAATCTCAACCCATGGGTCATATTCACTATATTCATCATACATCGTTGATGTGTTTACCGACATCATTTCATTTATTTGCATATCAGTTTCTTCTGCAAGAGCATCGAGCTGCGAGCGCAAAAAGTTATGTCTGTTAGAAGCAAAACTTTGAATGCCGTACGCTGAGTCCTGACCAGAACCGTAATTGTTATACAAATTAGTTTCAAACGCATAGTCGCTGTATTGTTTTTGAGTATCTGCATAGACATCATCGCGAATCAAATCAGCCAGTTGCGTAATTCTCGGTTCCATTTCATTTCCGTGGAAACCATTTCTTATCATCTCCGCCATTATTCTCAAATAACGTCTTTGATATTTTTCGACTGCCAAAAGCCGTTGCATCATTGGGCGTGGGGCATTTGGTGACCACATCAAATCAAGTTCTTCTAAATTCGTTTGCGGTGGAATCTGAAACCGAAATCTTCCAAACGTTTCGTTTAAATCCCAGTGGATGTGTGTAAACTTGCCTGTGTCATCTCTGTCGTAAACATAATAGTTGTGTGCGGAGCCAGTATACGAATCCAAATGAGAAAACAATATGTTTAACGCCAATGTATGCAAAGCACCATCAACATCAAACAACGGCTCGAGCGCATCTGGCAATTCTTCAAGAGTTGAATTATTCAACGCGTCAATAAAAGCAATAAGTTGTGAATAATCGTTCGCTGTTTCATTTGTTTTCAGTTGATACCGTTCATAATATGGTTCTGGTTCTGACCCTAGCCACTCAAGTGTTGAGCCAAAATCACCCTGAGGTCCTGATGCGTCATCACTCGCTTGCCCCTTAAACAAATTCCCATCTTCTCCCTCGCCAAATCGAGATTGCACAAACGTCTTGTCAACTTCTTCAACTGCTATATACAAACCCCAATAGACATCGTTCACGTACACTCGGGTATGAACTGCTCGTATTTCTGGAACCCATTGCGACGCGAACTCCAAGAACATTTTTTCTCGCATAAATGATGGGTCTTTAAATCCGTTGTTTAACGCAAGCCCAGACAACCCCAGAAATTGTGCATCTGGGTTGTCTTCATCGTATTCATCAAAATCAATTTTGAATGATTTCTTTTGTGTTGGAATACCAAATGAAGAATTGCCTTTAAAACGAATGCCGACTGTGGCTAGTTCTTGATCACCCCATACGAAAGACGCGGGGAACATCGGGTCGTCGGGATCGTTCGCATGCGAATAATAAAGAGTGTTGTACCAGTTAGCGTCATCGATGGTTATACGAACTTCCTGTACAACTGAATCATCAAAAAACAAGTCGGAGTCATCAGCAACTGCAGAACATACAATTAACAGTGAAAGTAGTAAGCGTTCAATCATTCTCTTTTACCTTTTTTCAATCCAAGCCAAGTTTACTTCTAACAGTATCCTTCGAAACTCCAATAATTCCAACGGTTTTCTTAGGATTTATATTGCCTGACAGTATCAAAACAGCGTTTTTCTTCAAACCAAACAGTTCGGCGATCAAAACAATTACCGCTTTATTGGCTTTCCCTCTCTCTGGAGGTGGTCTTACCCGAACTTTAAGTCGACCGCCAACCATGCCAGCAATTTCATCTCGTGATGCATTTGGAACAACTTTTATTCGAATCTGCACACCACCATCCATGGACTCAATGCACACCATCTACGATTCTCCAAACGTTTTTTTTGTTCTCAAGTGGTGATGGTAGTGCTGAGCAAAACGATGCGCTTCATCGCGAATTGCCTGCACAAGTTTAAGACCTTCATTGTTTCGACTAAGTTTGATTGGTTCCGATGTTTTCGTTAAAAATATCAATTCTTCTTTCTTTGCCAAACTAATAACTAATGGAGGTCGTTGTTCAAGTTGATCAAACGCTTCCATGGCAGCGGAAAGTTGCCCCCTCCCTCCATCGATAACGATGAGGTCAGGATATAACGCCATTCCCTTTCCAGCATCACGAAATCGTCTTGAAATAACCTCTCGCATTGACATGTAATCATCATTCTTTGCGGTTTGTATTTTATACCTTCGGTATCCATCCTTGTATGGCTTCCCATCCATAAAAGTAACCTTTGCACCCACAGTTTCACCACCTTGTAAATGAGCAATATCAAAACATTCGATGTACCGTAACTCCATGTTCACTTGCAACGCTTTTTGTAACGCTTGCAATCCTGCAGATGGATCTTTTGCAAATACAGTGACTTCCGATTGCCAAATCACTTTATTATCTGCGCGATTATCTAATTTTTCTAATGCAATGATTTGGTCGCGAATTATTGCTGCTTCTTCATATTTTTTGTCTTGAGATGTTGTATCCATTTTGGACTGGAGTTCTCTTAACATGACACTACGCTTCGATGTAAGAAGGCGAAGAAACCCTTCAATATCTTTCCGATATGCTTCTTTGTTAATTTTGTTAGCACAGGGACCAGAGCATCGTCTAATTGCATGCAAAAGACAGGGACGAAAGTAATTATTTGATGGGTCTTCTTCTTTAATTACAAGTGGACAAGTACGAAACTTGAAGACCGTTTGTAGCATATGAATCGATCTATTCAAAGCACCAGAAGAGGTAAATGGTCCAAACAACTTTGCTCCCTTGAAGGCATCATCGCTTGGTGAACGTGTAATAAAGACTCCTGGATAATCGTCCTTCATGGTGACCGCTAAATAGGGATATGTTTTTCCATCAAGTTGCAATGAGTTATATTTTGGTCGGTGGTCTTTAATTAGGCGAGCTTCAAGCAACAGGGCTTCCCACTCTGTTTCACATTCAATGAACTCAATACACTCTATCAAAGGGAGCATTCCCTGTTTCCATGGACCTATGTCAGTCGAAACTAGAAAATATGAACTCACTCTCTTTCTCAGAGAGTTTGCTTTTCCTATGTATAACATGTTTCCAAAACAATCGTGCATCAAGTAAACACCTGGAAAATCGGGTAATTTTTTTGCAAAAGAAGCAAGTTTTTTTCGCTGTTTTTCCCATTTAGATGCAATGTTTTTACTAGTCATACGATTTCTTATTCTATCAGCGGATATATCTCAATATACCGTTGTTTCCTATCCAAAAAATGAGTACAATGGTGTACTCAGATTGTAAAACCCCTTTCAACCCACTTATTGGAGAATATGACTATGAAACAACTATTAACCCTAACCCTTGTTGCCTTTGTTGGCTTCGCAGTTTTAGGATGCAACAAATCAAGTAAGGTAAACGCTAGCGCTACTGCTGCTCAGTGTGACCCAGCAAACTGTAATCCTGCAGACTGCGACCCTTCAAAATGTGCAAGCATGGATAAAGCCGCTTGCGACAAAATGGGAACTGCTGACTGCCCAATGGGTGCTGCTAAAGCAAAACCAGCTGCTGCAGGCGACAAAAGTTGCTGTGCTAGCAAAGCAAAAGCTAAGCCAGCTGCTGCAGGTGCTTGTGACCCAACTAAATGTGGCGACATGAAAGATTGTGATCCTGCAAAATGTGCAAGCATGACAAAGGGCGCAAAAATGGACTGCGATAAAATGGGTGGCAAAAAAGATGGCAAGATGCCAGCTGGTTGCCCAATGTCCGGCGGTCAGTAAACCATACTGATAGAGAAGTTTGTAAAAAGCCCTGCCTTCTGGCAGGGCTTTTTTTATGTGCGTTACAATACCGCCATGACAAAAACACTTTTGCGTAACGGTAGGATTATCAACAACGGAGAAGATTATGTTGGTGATATATTGATCGTAAATGGAAAGATAGATTGCATAAGCAATTCCCCTCTGACTGAATCACTTGACACTACCATCGACTGCGAGGGGTGCATCATCTCCCCAGGGCTCATCGATATCCATGTGCATTTTCGCGAGCCAAGCAGTGGCAAACATGAAGAAACAATCGAAACAGGAATATTGGCAGCAGCGAACGGTGGCTACACCACTGTTTGTACGATGCCAAACACCACCCCTGCTATTGATACCCCCGAATTGGTGAAATCTGCAATCAATCAAGCAGACCAATTTGGAAAATGCTGTGTCCTTCCGACAGCCTGTGCAACTATTGGAAGAAAAGGTGAAACCGTTACACACATACAAGAATTGGTTTCTTCAGGTGCAATCGCCATCACGGACGATGGTGATGTTGTAGAAAACGATGCAATGATGTCAGCAGTTCTTGCACAATGTGCAACAAGTAATGTACCGTTCATGCAACATTGCCAAAATCCAAAAACAACAGTCGGTGGAGTAATGAACGAAGGCGAAGTGCAACGTGAACTTGGGTACGGTCCATGGCCTCGTTCCGCAGAAGAATCAATTATCTCACGCGATATTCGACTCAACGAATCAATAGGAGCAAAATGGCATGCACAACATCTCAGTAGTGGTGGAAGCGTTGATTTAATTCGTCAAGCACAAGCAGATGGTCAGCCTATTTCTGGAGAAGCATCACCTCACCACTTGCTATTAACTGACGAAGCGTGTCGTGATATGGGAACAATGGCAAAGATGAATCCACCGCTTCGCCAAGAGCATGACATCTCACTCATCAAGGAAGGTATCGAAGACGGAACTATCACAATTCTTGCAACAGATCACGCTCCCCATCCTATGTCCACAAAAGAGAAGCCATTCTCGGAAGCTTCCTTTGGAATTGTCGGTTTAGATTGTGCACTCGCTCTCTATATTAAGGCTCTTATTGAAGACAACGTTCTTGATTGGCCAGCCATGCTCGCGATGATGACATGCAATCCAGCTGCACTGATTAATCGACCTAACTTAGGATCGCTGAAAGTTGGAGGATTCGCAGATATTACGATTATTGACCCAAACCTCTCGTGGACAATTGATGTCGATGCTTTCGATTCCACGGCACATAATTGCCCATTTGACGGGTGGAACGTCAAAGGTAAAGCAATCGCAACGATTTACAATGGCGTTTTCAGCCACCAGGTTCTCTGTGACCGAGTTCATCGTTGCAATTAACGCAAAAGTAGTATAAAATCCCCAATTCAGCTCAGTTTTGAGCAACAATCCTAGCGAGGTGGGCTTCGCTCTGATTGAACACCCTCTTAAATGTGTTTTAGAACACATACGTGAAGCGCCCAAGTGCAGATGTTGCCCACACATCTTGCCGGTGTCGCTGAAAAGGACTTGATTCATGAGTGAATCGGCAAATGATATTGTTACTAAATTGCTTGAGGCAGGCATCCACTTTGGACAACGCCGAAGTAGTTGGAACCCAAAAATGAAATCCTACATCTGGGGCGTACGAAACGGACTTCATATTATTGACATTCGTGAGACTGTCAAAGGTTTACTGCGAGCAAAGAAATATATCCAAGAAACAGTAGCTAGCGGCAAGGATGTTGTATTTGTTGGCACAAAACGACAAGCACAATCTGCTATTCAAAAATACTCAAGTGAAGCTGGGATGCCTTGGGTTACCGAACGTTGGCTTGGTGGAACTTTGACTAACTTTGCAACTATTCGCTCGCGACTTAAACGTCTGAACGAACTTGAGAGACTTGTCGAAACTGGTGAAATCGAATCGTACTCGATGAAAATGACTTCGCAACTTATGCGTGAAAAGGCGAAGATCACTCGAAACCTCGATGGCATTCGAACAATGAGCAAGTTGCCAGGCGCAATGGTAGTTATAGATGCAAATAATGAAACAAATGCGCTTCGTGAAGCAACTGCCCTTCGCATTCCAACAATCGGTCTGATTGACACTGATGGTGATCCTGATCTCGTTGACATTCCAATTCCTGGCAATGACGATTCTTTAAGATCAATCGAAGTAATTGTTTCTGATCTTATGGCTGCTGTGAGCGAAGGTATGCAAAGTCGACGAGCATCTGAAGTTGCTGCTGCAAAGAAAGCTGAAGATGAAGCACGCGATGCCGCATCACAGGAAGAAAATCGACAACGATCTACTCGTACAACATTTAAATCCGATGAAGAAGCCCCTGCTCCTGAAGCTGAAAGTACAACTGCAACCGCAGTTGCAGAAATAGAAGAAACAAAACCAGCGATCGACGCTGATAAATCATAAACACTGTAAAACTAACGGAGAATTTACTATGAGTTTTACCGCAAAAGACGTAATGGGCCTTCGGCAAAAAACTGGTCTAGGTATGATGGATTGTAAAAAAGCGCTCACCGAAACTGGTGGCGACCCAACTGCTGCTGAAGAGTGGTTGCGTGAAACAAAAAAAGGCAAGATGGACACTCGCACTGAACGAACGACTGGCGAAGGAAATATCTGCGTTGCAACAAACGGCAGTAGCGCTGTGATTGTTGAAGTGAGAACTGAAACAGATTTTACAGCTCGCAATGAAAACTTCGTTGAAGCAGTCGAACAAATTGCTCAGCTTGCACTTGCTTCTGATGATGGCGACATTACTGCATGTGATGAAATGGGCAAATTGGTTGATGATCTACGTATAACAACTGGTGAAAATGCCAATTATGCACGTGGCTTCAAATACACAGGCGGAAATTTTGGTCAATACATTCACCACGATGGTAAACGTGCATGCCTTCTTCAATATGAAGGCGACATTGATGACGCAACTGTAAAAGGTATTTGTCAACACATTGTTTTCCACGATCCAATGGGTATTTCTGCAGACGATGTTCCTGCTGATAAGATTGAACAAATTCGTGCTGATGCAATTCAAGAAGCAAAAGACACCGGCAAGAACGAAGAAATTGCTGAGAAAATGGCTGAAGGAAAAGTTAGAAAGCACTTGCAAGAAAACACACTTCTAGCGCAAAAATATGTGCTCGACGAATCAAAAACTGTCCAAGAATTACTCCATGAAGGAACTACTATTACTGCATTTACGCGGTACACCTTGGGTAGCTAAAACACCTAAAATTCATAAAAAAACCTCGCCATCAGCGAGGTTTTTTTATGCCCATACTGCAGACTAATCCCTCATTGTATGCCAGCAGGTTTTCCGCCTTTTCGGGGATCGCTCGCGGGTTTCATTAGACCTTCTTCCACTTGAATGATCTGCACGACGCCAATATTTGTACGGGGTGATATCAAATAACCAGAGTTGGCTAGATGCAATTCCACGTTTGAATCGCGGTACATTTCTTCCACAAACACCTTGTCCGGCAACCATTGGTGATGCACCCTACCCTTACTAACCGCTTCGACTGGTTCATCGCCAAACCAAAGAATGTCGAGTAAAACCTGTACAACGCTTGAAATGATTCTTGGGCCACCTGAAGCGCCAACAGCTAACACTGGGACACCGTCACGTTCCACAATTGTTGGCGACATACTTGAGAGTGGCCGTTTGCCGGGCTCAGGCAAATTTTTATCTGATTGCCTAAGACCGTATACGTTCGCTCCACTGGGGGACGAAAAATCGTCCATCTCATTATTCAACATGAATCCAAGTATGGGCAAATACACGAGTGAGCCAAAACTCGTATTGATAGTTTCAGTTGCAGAAACCATCATGCCGTCTTTGTCAACAACGCAAAGATGACTTGTGCCATCGTCGTCTGGAGGTGGCGCGACAGAACCATACGAATAAGTTTCTTGCGTTTCACCAAGGACTATCCGTGATGCTAATTCATCAAGATATGCTTCATCAAGCAAGGCATCGATGGGAACATCGACAAAAGCAGAATCGGCTAAATGTTCTGCTCGATCAGCAAACGCATGCTTCATTGTTTCGATGAGCAATTGCGTAAACTCGGGAGACTTCCCATTTTCAAAAGCATGCACGCGAGAAAGCAAACCAAGTATTTGCGCAATAGCAACACCTCCGCTACTTGGGGGTGGCATTGAAATAAGTGTGTTTCCGTTACCAAGAGTAATTTGCAACGGTGTTTCCCACCGTGGCTCGTACGACTTCAGGTCGTCAAGGGTAAGGTGACCGCCAGTCGCACGAACAATTAATTTTGCAATATCACCTTCATAGAAACCCGGCGCTCCTTCTTGTGCAATTCGCTGAAGAGGGAATGCCTGACCTGAATTCAAATGTGCAAATTGAATTGTTATCGATTGCAACGCTTCTAGATACACCGATTGTTGCCCCTCCGGCAACGTTTCGATTGCTCGAGTTGCAGATTTCACTGCATTTTCAAATGCTGTGTCTACATCAATTTGGCTTTTTGCCAATTGAATTGCTGGGGCAAGAACTTGTTGCCGAGTGAGTTTTCCAAAGCGTTCATGAGCCAAAAGCAAACCCGCAACCGTTCCTGGAACACCAACGGCTGTCCCCCCGAACCGACTACTATGTGATTTGAAGAAATGCTTATCTACTTTGCTTGGTGCAGTTTCTCGGTAGTTCAATGCGACTGGATCCATCGTAGGCGAGTCGATAAGCATGAATCCACCACCACCAATTCCACAAGAGAAAGGCCGAACAACACTTAAGGCAAAACTTGTTGCGACTGCCGCATCGACTGCATTGCCTCCCTGCCTAAGGATTTCAACTCCTGCTTGCGATGCCAAGTAATGGTCAGCTGCAACCGCACCACCTGTAAACACCTTTTGCTTTGTCGCACAGCCACAAAAAATACAACACAATAGGCAGAGCAATTTCAACATGCACCAAGATCCTCAAGCATTTGCTTTGCTTTCAATACATCTTCAATTCGGTTTTCACCACCTTCACGCTCCACGACAAGATTCACGCAATCTGGAACGCATTCTAAAAATTCTTTCCATGGTACGTCTCCATCACCAACGACTGTTTCAGTTCCCCACGTACCAAGTACTTCTGTTTGTTTTGCATCTTTTACATGCACTTGTTGCACCCATGGAGCAAGCATTTTGATTGCTTCAATAGGGTCACCCTTGCCATACAAAATCATGTTTGCAGGATCGTAATTCACGCCCAGATAAGGATGTGAAAGTTCTTCGAGCACACTTACAACATTTGATGCGCACTCTTGCCCAGTTTCAAGACCAAGCAATAGACCACGATCTTCAAAAATATCTGACAAGACTTGCAAACGGTCAAGCATTTTTTTACGCTCATCACCCTGCTCATCAGGAATAAATCCTGCATGAAAGGTTAAAAGTGGCAATCCTATCTCTGCAGCAATATCCCCAACTCTTTTAGCATTATCTAACGTCGATTCCCAAACTTCATCTCGACGTAACCCGCCCGTTTGGGAAATTGTTTCAAGTGAGGTGTAATCTTCTCCAGATGCTTCAAGCATGCCACTTATAACCGATATGCCAGAATCAAGAAGTATCTGCCTGCAATCCTCCCACTTGGGATTATGAACAAGTGGCAACAAAGCGAGCTGGATATTCTCAATTCCACATTCTTGGCAAGAAGAAGCCAATCCAAACGGGCTCTCTGGCTGCAAACTCCAGCTACATACTCCAAGGTGTCGACTGTTCATGCAAGGTAGCATAGAATACGTAGTCAGAATCGGCACGTCACAATGAGCATTACTTCAACCAAATCTTCATCGACACCAACAGAACAACCACCTGTTGAACCACCCAAATCAGATACGAAAACGGAAGAATCGTTAACTTTTTGGGAGCGGACTGAGGCATACATCACACGGCTGAGTACCAAGAATAATTTTTGGCATCGCGTCTGCTCCCTCATCTGGTTACCGTTTGCATTTCGTAGCGGTATTTCGATGCGGCGAATCTCCAGAGATAGGTTCACTGCAGTCCTTCCATTTAAGCGGTCGAATCGAAATTTCTATAACGCTATGGCTGGTGCATCGCTGCTTGGGAACAGCGAAGTTGCCGCTGGCATGTTCTTGTTCAAACACTGTGGAAGTGATTACGCAGTAGTGTGTAAAAATATGACATATAAATTTTTACGCCCATGCTACGGCCCAGCAATATATAACGTACGAGATGCACAGAAAGTTAGCATTGAACTCAGTGAACAAATGAACACTAGGAAAGAATTTAACATCGAGTTCACAATGGACGTCACTCAAACACTGCACAAGAAGGGGAGAGAAGTCCGGGTTGGCAGATGTATTATTACTTTCCATTGCACACCTAAAGCAATGATTAAGGAACGGGCTTCAAGGCGTAAAGCCCGAACTAAAAAGTGAATGCAATTAAGACGATTGGCTGGGGACTCTACCTCACGTGTAGCTGGACATGGTGCATTGGAATGTTTTTACCTGTTATTCTCATGCACCGTTATGGATGGCTTGGTTTTTTTGTTTTCTCTATCCCAAACGTAATTGGATGCGCTGTGTTTGGCTACATTGTCAGAACCCCAGAACGATCCAGAGCACTTGTTGAAAAATATAAAACCGCTATGTCACTTTTTGCAATTGTGACTATAGCTTTTCACGTATTTTTCATTGCAATGATTGCACTTGTGTACCTCAACGATTATTACTTCCTAATTTCATTATGGCTACCATTACATATTGTTTTGATTAGTGCGTGCCTTGCATTCCTACCAACAAAAGTATGGCCGATACTTGCCGCATTTCTTTGGGTGTTTTCTGTTGTCGCTGGACTTTCCTTCCTTCCGTTCAATGAAGTCCCTCAGGGGAATTTGCCTTGGCAAGATGCAGTTTGGCTCTTACCAATAACAACCTTCGGTTTCTTATTGTGTCCATACCTTGACCCTACTTTCCACCGCGCTATGCAATGTTCGCCAAGCAAACATTCGTTTGGCGTATTTGGAGTTACTTTCATTGTGATGATCTGTATAACAACTGCATACGTCGAGATTGCTCCTCCTGGCGTAAGCACCACCATGATTACTTTTGGCACTCTTCTTGGTCTACATCTTCTATTGCAGTCCATTTTCACGATAAGCGTTCACATGAAAGAAGGCATTCGTATTGAGAAAGGAAAGCGAAAAGTTGCATTCATCGCAATTCTCGTATTTGCTTGCCTGATTGCTGTTGTAATTGCGCATCGTTTAGGAGTAGTGTCACCCTCAGGTAATTGGCTCTCGCATTGGCAAGAGGATTATTTGCGATTCTTCGTATTCTACGGATTAGTTTTTCCGGGGCTTGTTGCAACCTTCATGTTCACAGGAAGATCATTTACTCCACTTCGAGTGTGGCTCCTTGTCTTCGTTGCATTACTCTCTTTACCGCTTCTTGAAGCCGGATACATCGGCGACCAAGCATGGCTATCTATCTTACCAGTCGTTGTATTGTTGACTTGGGCGTTTGCAGATAGACCTAAATCCTTCTCCTAAACAATCCGGCTGGTCGTTCCCTGCTCACCCTGCTCCGTGCATTTGGCTCTGAGCCAATTTTGGGCGATGTTATTTTTTACCGCAACACTTCTTGTATTTATTACCGCTACCACATGGGCATGGTTCATTTCTGCCAACTGACATCGTGCTTGTACTTCCGCCCTTCTTAGATACTTCAGATGCCGCGCGAACTGATTGTTCTGCTGGTTTTGGTTTTGCTGGCATCTGTTTTGGTTGTGGTTGTTGCTTTGGCTGTTGTTTTTGTTTCTGATTTGCAGGTTGCTGGGGAGCACTTACTTGCATTCTTGCTTTGAAGACCAAATCAGTTACTCGATCTTGAACATGTTCAAACATCTCATCGAAGAGCCGAGCGCCTTCTCGCTTGTATTCAATCCGTGGATCAAGTTGGCTAAAGGAGCGGAATCCAATCGATTCTCTTGCTTGATCCATTTGATGTAGGTGATCTTTCCACGCACCATCAAATATTTGTAGTAGCACTGTTCTTTCAAGATGAGCAAGTTCCGCTCGCTGTGCTTGCTTAATTTTGTCCGTAGCAACACCAAGCGCATCAACTTCTGCTCTCTCTTTTTCTTTTTCTGAGAGAGCGAAACTCCAGTGTTCACGAAGCCAGGCGTCGATATCCCCACCACTTTCATCAAGCATTCGTTGAGCACGGCGTTCGTATCGCTCATCATCCCACCGCTCTGCTTCTTCAAGCAAGAATTTTTTCAAGTCTTCTGGATTATTTGAAGGCAAGGAATTTGGAGTCCAATCAAGATCATATTTCACTTTCACTCTATTGCAAAAACCTTCAATCGCTTTCGCTGGATCCTGTTGCATCATAATGCCGGTCATTTCAATCATGCTTTCAATTGGATACACTCGTTCTCGAGTTTTGTACGTATCCATTGCACGATTCATTACTAACTCTACTGCTTCTTCTGGTTCGGTATTATCAAAATCTGATGCTTCACACGAAATTTCAAACTTAGATGTAACCCAATTTGCAAGTTCCGTCTGAGCATGCTTAGGAACTAAATACTGGTCAAGCGGGGCTAAATTTAGAGAGAGTATTTTGGCTGATGCAGCTTCTTGAATCGAAGAAATGATTTCTTCACGGGACAAATTGGTTGCATCTGATATCGATAGTTTTGCATCCCACGCTGAGACAGCCCAATCAACTGCTCCTTTATAATCCCATGTGGTTTCATCACGTTCAGAAACTTTTCCGTCTCCCAAATCAATTGTATCAGGGAGATATTCACCAATTGTGACACGAATAATTTCAACCGATTCCTCAAGAGAATCTCTGATTATTAATTTGTGCAAGTCTTCTCGGTCTTTGCCAAGAATTCGTTCTGGTTCAATGCCAACAATTAAGTTTTCTCGAATCCACTCTGTAATACAACTTGCAGAATAAATTGGATCTAGGTAGTTGTATACTGAATCAGCAACTGCTTTCTCGATATATTCAAAAATCAATTCACGAATCTCAACACCTTCAAGAACCCGTTGACGTAAATCGTAAAAGATATGACGCTGGTGATCCATAACTTCATCATATTCAAGTATGTTTTTACGAACTAAAAAGTTTCTCTCTTCCACTTTTCGTTGGGCTTTCGTTATTGCCTTTGTAAGCATGTTGTGCTCAATAGCAACACCCTCTTTCATGCCCATTTTGCTTAACAATTGCAGCGTTCGAGGGCCTGCAAACATTTGCATAAGATCATCTTCCAAACTTAGGAAAAATCTGGATGAACCATTGTCTCCTTGGCGGCCACTTCGACCGCGTAACTGATTATCAATTCGCCTTGATTCATGCCGTTCAGTTGCAATAACATGCAAGCCACCAAGATCTTCTATATTTTCATAAAAACGAATTCTGTGTAGCAAACATGCACCACTGTGGTCTAAATCATTAAGCATTTTGTCAATTTTCATTGACGACGCTTTGTCACCATCAACCCACCAGCAACAAGTCGACCACCAATATTCTAGAAGTTGACGATAAATATCTTCGTCTGACATCTCTGATACATCTGACTTTCGCAAGCCTAATTCTTTGGATGCGATATGGCGATAGATTCTTTTGACAACGTCTTCTTCACTCATATTCGCGGTCACATCGCTCGGACAAATATCTGTACGTTTCCAATGCTCAATGAGAACATCGGGGGTAAGTTGATCTAATTTAATATCAGTACCGCGACCTGCCATGTTCGTGGCAACTGTCACTGCACCAAGATTACCGGCAAACTTAACTATTTCAGATTCTCGTTCGTGTTGCTCTGCATTTAAAACTTCATGGGAAACATTATGTTTTGATTTTAACTCTTGGCTAAGTTCCTTTGATTTTTCTACACTTGTAGTTCCAACCAGAACAGGCCTTCCAACTTGATACATCGAGTAAATTTCTTTAATCGAGGCAACGAGTTTATCTTTTTGTGATGTGAAGACAAGGTCATTATGATCATCTCTTATCACTGGAACATTTGTTGGGATTACAATTACATCAAGGCTGTAAATTTCATAAAATTCTGTAGCTTCAGTATCCGCAGTACCAGTCATGCCAGCAAGTTTTTCGTACAACTTATAAAAGTTTTGAATGGTAATGGTCGCCATCGTTTGCGTTTCTTCCTTGATAGGAACGCCTTCCTTTGCTTCAATTGCTTGATGTAAACCATCGGACCATTGCCTTCCGACCATTTTTCGTCCGGTGTTCTGATCAATAATAATGACGCTCTCCACGCCCTTGTCATCTTCGGCAACCATGTAATCTCGGTCACGTTGATACACTGTATGACCTCGAATTGATTGTTCAAGAAGGTGAGGAACATCCATATTCTCGCCTACATAAAATGAGCCAATGTTTGCCTCTCTCTGAGCTTCAGATACACCTTCGTGCGTTAATGTCGCCTTCTTTTTATCAAGTTCAATTTCATAAAACTGAGTATATCGATCTCGCTCTTTTTCCAATTCAGGTAGTTTTGATTTTTCCGCAGCAAGTTTTGCTTGCATTTTTTTAGTCGCCACCTTATCTACAGAATTCCGAATATCACCCTCAAGGCCGCTAATTTGTACAAGACAAGACTGAACTGCTTGATCGGCTTTTGTCCAAGGTTCTTGTTTACCCAATAAAAACCTAGCAAGGCGATCTGCCATTTCGTAACGGGGCTGTCCCTCATGAGCTTGCCCTGAAATGATGAGAGGTGTTCGAGCTTCATCAATAAGTGTCGAGTCAACTTCATCAACGATTGCAATTTGTCTACGTTTCTGCACTTGCTCTTGTACGGACATTTTCATGTTGTCACGCAGATAATCAAAACCAAACTCAGCTGTAGTCCCGTACACAACATCACAGTAGTAAGCCATTTGTTTAAGTTGCGGATGTTGCATATGCTGCGGGTGAATTGCACCAACAGTCATTCCAAGCATCCTAAAGAACGGGAATGTCCAATCACGGTCACGCTGCACGAGATAATCATTCACCGTAACAACGTGCACTTGTTTATTTTCAATTGCAGACAGATAACATGCAAGTGGGGCAACTATTGTCTTGCCCTCCCCTGTCTTCATTTCGGCAATTTGCCCTTCATATAGCACTACTGCGCCAATCAACTGAACGTCAAAAGGGCGAGCACGAAACGGCGGCTTCGATTTTGGATAAAGTTCACGAACCGCGTCATACAGTGCTACTGGAATATCAACAAACTGCCAAGCAGGAACTGGTTGAACACTTCCAAGCAATTCCGCGTCTGGCTTTCGGTCCTCTGTTGAGTCGATTAACGCCTTAGTTTCGTCAAAAAGTTTTCTGGCATCGGCTGGGAGTTGAGAAGAATCAAATTCATGAATCGGATTAAATATGTTTCGTATTCCAACTGATCTATCCATCGCTTCTCGAGCGATGGCGAAGACTTCAGGAATTAAATCTTCCGCTGTTTCACCCTCTTCAATCCTTTTTCGAAACTCTACTGTTTTTACTTTCAATTGCTGGTCTGTTAAACATCTTGTATCAGCCTCTTTGGTTGAAACCAAATCAACAATCCTCATGTATCGTTTTACTAAACGATCATTTCGAGTACCAAATATTTTTTTGCCGATTGTGCCTACTACTGGAACGCCCATGCGTCACCTCTTATTATTGTATTTAAATTTGAAAAGTGGAAAAGAAAAGAAAATCAATTAGCCTAGGAAGGGTGGAGGCAAATTATGTAATTCTTCAATTCCAATTTGTTCTGGGACATCCGAAAAAAGGATGCACGCCGAGGTTTGTTCAGGTGCTTCAAGCGATGCCAATGAGGTTTCGGGCGATATGCTTGGATATGCTTCGACAATGACTCTCGCAATTAGGGCATTTTGTTGTGTCACTGGGAAAGCACCCGTTGTAGAACCCATACAACAGAGCATCACCACAATGGCTGCCAAAGTCATACTACGTTCGTTCCGCATGTGCACAGTATAGCAAAACAAAAACTGAATTCTTGGAGTCCTCAAAGTGACTCCTCCATTACGCTTTCAATGAAAGTATAATATGCCCCAATGGATCAAATTGAACTTCACGTTGACGAATTGAACTGTGCGGCATGTAGTTCAGCAGTTGAAAAAGCACTTACAGACACTGAGGGAGTTGAATCAGCCGCAGTTTCTATTACTACAGGAAGAGCAACCATTTCAGGAAACAACCTTAATGGTGAATTGCTCGCAAAAGTAGCAACGGATGCTGGCTACCCCTCGAAGGTGATTGACGAAGGGATTGACCCAGCAAAGCTGGCCACTGAAATCGAAACGAGACAAAAAAAGAACGCATCCGCATGGAAACGCAGAGCGATTATTGGTGTCGCTATTTGGGCCCCATTTGAAGCATTACATTGGAGCGCAGAATCTTTAGGAATTGATGGTCCTTGGATTCCTTGGATTATGTTCTTAGCATCCAGTGCCTCGATGATACTTGTAGGAGGTGGCTTCTTTAATTCTGCAATCGGTGCAGCAAAACGAATGCAGACCAATATGGACACACTCATTACAATTGGCGCGTCTTCTGCATACTTCTTCTCACTTTTCATTTTTGTATCAGAAAAGTTTTTCGACCAGCAATTAGGTTACCCAATGTACTTCATGGAAGCAGCTGCTCTGCTTGCCATTATCAGTATTGGGCATTGGCTTGAAGCAACTTCAACTGCCAAAGCGGGTTCAGCTATTCGGGAGCTCTTAAAGATGCAGCCCGACAAAGCTGAGGTTATCGGTGAAGATGGCTCAACGACGAGTATTCCAACTGGAGAAGTTGGCGAAGGTGTTCGGCTTCTTGTTCGTCCGGGTAGCAGAATTCCGGTCGACGGCAAAGTTATCGATGGCGCAAGTGAAATAGATGAATCAATAGTAACCGGAGAACCACTTCCAGTTGCAAAGAAAATTGGTGACACTTTGATTGCTGGCTCAATGAACACAACTGGGCAACTAATCTTAGAAACAACCGTCGATGGAAGGCACACCACTGTTTCCCGTATAGCACAACTTGTCACGAATGCGCAATCAAGCAAAGCAGGAATACAGAGAATCGCTGACAAGGTTGCTGGAGTCTTCGTACCCATCGTTATCTCAATTGCTGCCATAACGGTCATAGGATGGGTCCTTGCGGGAGATATAGAAACTGGTTTTGTATCAGCAGTTACAATTTTGGTTATCTCGTGCCCTTGCGCTCTTGGTCTCGCCACGCCCATGGCTGTTATGGTCGCTGCAGGCGAATCTAGTTTACGCGGCATTTTGGTTAAAGACGCTGGCTCACTTGAGCTCGCTGGTAAAACCGCCACTGTTATTTTTGACAAAACCGGAACACTAACACTAGGAAAACCGGTTGTTGATACTGTAGAAACAGAAGGTGATTGTACTTCTGAAGATGTTTTGAAGTTTGCAGCTTCAGTTGAATTACCAAGTGAACACCCAATCGCAACTGCTATTGTGAATGAAGCTGCAAATCAAAATATCTCAGTCCCAACAGTGCAAGACTTTAAAGCAACGGCAGGAGTGGGCGTACATGGAAAAGTCGAAGGCAAATCCGTTTCTGTACTTCGTGATGACGCAGCTACGTGCAAAGTTGAACTTGATGGAACAACCATCGGTCGCATCTCAGTATCAGATGAGATTCGACCGGAAGCAAAAAACACTATCCAGGAACTGCACTCCTACGGAATCGATGTTCACATGCTATCGGGAGATAGAGCTGAAACTGCAACAAAAGTAGCATCCGAAGTCGGCATTAAACCTGACAATGTACACGCAGAAGCATCACCTTCTGACAAGACTGAAATCGTCGGTTCGCTCGCACGACCTTCAATGATGGTTGGTGACGGCATTAACGATGCCGCGGCTCTTGCGGCTTCAGATGTTGGGGTTGCGATTGCCTCTGGAACAAACGTCGCCATGGAATCTGCGTCTATTATCATTCCAGCCAACAATATTGAGGCAACCGCAGAATCGATACACATCGCAAAGGACGCATTACGAACGATTAAACAGAACCTCGTTTTTGCCTTTATGTATAACGTTGCAGCGATCCCACTCGCAGCATTTGGGGTTTTAGGCCAAAATGGACCACTTATTGCTGCAGCAGCGATGGGATTAAGTGATGTTACGGTAATTGGGAACGCAATACGCCTGAAACATAAGTTGCGTAAACGTCGTATAAAAACGCAATAGCAGCCAAAATTCCAACGTTGGAATAAATGAGGCAAAAAACTGTAGTACCAAGTAGCACTTGGAGCATTAAACTCATTGGAGCGAACTATGACTGTTTCTTCTTTACAAAAGTTAAATCCAAAGTCCTTTGACCAAAGAAAGGCGCAACATCTCTTGCAAAGAGCTGGGTTCGGTGGCACACCAGACCAAGCACAAGCACTTGCAGATATGGGAATAGAAAAAGCCGTTGACTTCATAGTCAACTATGAAAATGTTTCCGACACCAATCCACCATCACTTGATGATTATGACAAAGACATCATCCGGCATGCAACACAATCTGAACGGGCCGCAATACGAAACGCTCGAAGCAATGGCGATGAGAGCGTCGTTGACATGTATCGTAAAGAACGGCAACGAAGACAACGACTCGACAGAAAACAGATTACTGAAATTGAACGTTGGTGGATTCAAAGACTTGCCACAACCCCAAGACCACTTCAAGAAAAACTTACACTATTTTGGCACGGCCATTTTGCAACTGGGTATCGAACAATTGAAAATAGTTACCACATGTATATACAAAACATGTTCTTTCGAGACAATGCGCTGGGTAACTTCAAAGAAGATCTTGTGCGAGGAATCATTCATGACCCTGCCATGATTAGGTATTTGAACAATCACCAGAATAGAAAACAAGCACCAAATGAAAATCTTGCACGTGAATTAATGGAACTTTTTACATTAGGCGAAGGTGAAGGATATTCTGAGGACGACATCAAAGAGGGTGCGCGATGTCTTACTGGGTACACCGTTGAAGATGATGAGTTTGTGTTCCGATCTCGACAACACGACTCTGGTTCAAAGAGGATATTTGGTAGATCCGGACAATATGATGGCGATGATTTTGTTGATCTTATTTTCACAAGGCCTAGTGCATCAAAATTTATTATCAAAAAACTCTATCGATTCTTTGTCAATGACTTACCTAATGGTGAGACGAATGAATCTAACAAAGTTATCTTTTCACTTTCTAATTTACTAAAACGCAGAGATTGGGAAATCCGCCCGATACTCGAATCACTATTTCTTTCTGAGCATTTTTATGATGAAGATAATTTGAATGCGATTATTAAAAGCCCTATTCAACTCATTGTGCAAGCACACCGTTCACTCAATCCCCCCCAAAGAAAACAAATGGTTCAAACTCTTGCTATCGCTTCAGATCTGATGGGGCAACGTTTGTTTGCACCGCCATCCGTCAAAGGGTGGGATGGAGGAAGAACATGGATTAACACCTCAACCATGTTCATGCGCCAGAACACTTTACTTTATCTCTTGACCGGGCAGCGTCCCGATAGTGACGCTTGGGATGCAGATGGTGCTAGGTTTGATGCAATGGCACTTGTTGAAGGGCACAACAACACTCCTAAAGAGGTTATTTACTTCCTTCTCACGACACTCCTCAATGTTGAAAAACCAAATAAGGATCGGGTTTCATCTCTTGAAGATTACATGAAAACCCAACACAACACTATTAACAATCAAACCGTCACTGGCTTGCTCACACTTATTTCTGCAATGCCAGAATATCAGCTCTGCTAAGGAAACAAATTATGTCTCACCATCATCACGATCAAGAATCAACACAAAGCACTGGCTCAACTGGAACATATAGCAGACGACTGTTCATGCAACAGGGCATGGCGTTCCTTTCAATGGCAACCACTGTTCCTTTGTTTATGCAACAATCTGCAAAAGGCATCATGTTGCCTGTTGGCTCACTTCTTTCATCACAGCCAGGTATTCCAGAAGATCATACACTTGTAGTCATTCAACTTGCCGGTGGAAACGACGGTTTAAACACAGTTATTCCTTATGGAGACCGTGCATATTACAACAGCAGACCTCAACTTGCTATCAAACAATCAGACGTATTAGAGATTCCAGGTGCTGATGGTTATGGTTTACATCCTAATTTAACAGGTCTACTTGAACTGATGAATGATGGACAAGCTGCAATCGTACAAGGTGTTGGATATCCAAACCCAAACAGATCACATTTTACTTCCACAGACATTTGGCATACTGGAAACCATAATGGGCAAGGGTACGGTTGGCTAGGAAAATATTTCGATAACACTTGCGCCGGTAAACCAAACCCAAAGGGGTCTATTGCTATTGGAAACAAAGCGCCGCTTGCACTTCACGGCAAAACGCAAAAAGCCGTGAACTTTGAGACCGAAAAATTATTCCGATGGGCTGGTGGAACTGTGGACTCATCACTAGAAAAAACATACGACGAAATTAATCGAAAAGAAAGCGCAGCAAAAGAAGAAGATAGCCAACTTGATTTCCTTGTTCGCACATCCCTTGACGCTCAGGTCTCATCAGACCGAATTCGTTCCGCGGTTTCCAAACAGCCACTCATAAATTATCCAGACGGTGAACTTTCAAAACAACTGCAACTCATTGGTTCAATGATTCGAGCAGATTTACCAACACGTGTGTACTACGCAAGTTTAGGTGGCTTCGATACACATGCTAACCAACTCAATGGCCATGCAAACCTTATGCGGCAGGTTGGCGGTGCATTAAATGCTTTCCAAAATGACTTAAAGAAACAAGGCAACACTGGTAAGGTCATAACAATGGTCTTTAGTGAGTTTGGTCGACGAGTTGCACAAAATGGTTCAGCAGGAACTGACCACGGAACTGCTGCACCCATGTTCTTAATTGGTGACTATGTCCAAAACGGATTACTTGGTGAACATCCTTCGCTTACAAACCTTGACCAAGGCGACTTGAAATTTAATACTGACTTCCGTGAAGTGTATGCAGCTATTCTTGAAAATTGGATGGGTGCTGATTCAAAAGCCATACTTGGGAAAAAATACGCAAAAGCGGATGTTCTAACGTAGTGCGCTAAGGAAACACCCATAACATTGTCTAGTAGAGATAATGTTTATGATTGTCCCCACAGCAAGGGCGCTTCCTATCTCTTGTCGATATCAACTACACCTTCTTTTGTAACATTAACCTCAGTCTGTGTAGTTCCATCTGGCCAAGTAACTTTAACTTCATATATAGGTTTAGTAAGTAGATGTTTTTGAACAGACGTTGATGACTGAAAACCAAAACCATCAGTATTCCAACGGGTGGAAGTTGAGCCATCTTCAAATGTAATATTAAGTTTTGCGCCTAGTCCCTTGGGGTTGCCTCCGTTGCCTTGAACTTTCAGACATTGAGGCAAACCGTGTTCCAAATCATTTCTGAGAAGTCGAATATCTCCACTCCGCTGCGACACAATCGCATCTATATCACCATCGTTGTCTACATCACCAAAGACGGCTGCACGGTCTTGGTATGCTCCTTCTTGCTCTACCATCATAAACCTATCGCCGTTACGTTGTAACAATAGTATTGGTTGACTTCGCAGGCTATCCATTGTCTCCATAGTTGCATTTGGATAAACATGTCCATTCACAACAAACAAGTCCTCATCGCCATCCAAATCGAAATCATGAAAACCGCACGACCAACCCAACAATGAACGGCTTAACAAACCAAGCCCATACC
Source organism: Planctomycetota bacterium (assembly GCA_014381555.1). Lineage (GTDB taxonomy): Bacteria > Planctomycetota > Phycisphaerae > Phycisphaerales > SM1A02. Next base: position 35,809 of record JACNLO010000061.1, read on the forward strand.
GTTTTGTTCGATCATCAAAATAACCAGAAGAATCATTTATCTGCAATGTATTTGTATCACTTGAAAAATTTGTCGTAAAAATGTCAGGGCGATCGTTTCCATTTACATCTGCAATTGCGATGCCCATGGTCGCTTGCATAGAACCGTCTCCATTTGTAGCAACGCCAGAGTACACGCCCATGTTTTCAAAACGTGTAGGTGTTTCACCTGTATTTACAAAAAGGTGATTTGCCATTGAATCATTCCCAACATAAACATCTTGCAAACCATCGCCTGTAAAGTCGAGGATTGCAGCATTCAACGAAAATGCTGGGGAGTTTAAGAAACCCCACTGTTGGGTAACATCTTGAAAAATGCCATCGCCCAAGTTTTCAAAAACTACGTCTCCTTGAGGTTGCATTCCATGAGGGCCACCGAGAACATCTTGCCCTTTGTACTTTGCTTTGGGAGGAGGGTTGTCAAAATCGTACTCTAGATAATTACAAACATACAAATCCAAATCGCCATCCCCATCAAGATCACCAAATCGTGCGCTTGTTCCCCAGCGAGCATCGCCTACTCCGGCTGATTCGGTTATATCTTCAAATCCATTACCCTTGCGGTTCATAAGCAACACGTTAGGTCCATGGCACGTGATGTAAACGTCATCAAAACCATCACCGTTAACATCACCAATAGCAACGCCATTCGCCCACCGTCGAACATCGACACTCTTTTCTTGGGTTACATCTTTGAATGCAATGGAATCAACGCTTACATTTTCATACAAACGGCATGGCTCATTCGATGCGTTCACGACAAATAAATCCAAATCGCAATCGTTGTCAAAATCAAACAGCGCAAGTCCAGTGCCATTCACTTCAATAATCTGTGTTGGATCTTCGGCTCCGCAAACAGTTGGTGCAATTAGTGTCGATACTTCAGTAAAAAGAATGCTCGGTTGTTCATGCACTGGGTTGTCTTGTTGACAACCAACAACTAAAAATATGCATAAAAACCGTTTCATTCGGGGAACCCTGTTCGCTGGTACAAATCGGGTCTAATGCGTCTGCGCGCTTGTTCAAAAGAAGAAAACGCTTGTTCCGATTCTTTGTTGCGCCCTATACGTTTCAAAACAGTTGCATACCGATACCATGCTTCGTACAAATCAGGATTTCGCTGCAAAGCGTCTTCGTACCCACGAATTGCACGTTGCCATTCATCACGTTCAACCATCACATCTGCGAGTCGAGCAGTCGCCTTTGCACGGATTTTTTTGTTCTTAGGCGCGAGTTTAATAACAGAAAGAAATAATGCTTCTGCCTCTTGCAGTTCACCCTGCTCCATTGCAAGTAGCCCAAGCGCAAAAATAGAATCCGCTTCTTCTGGATGTATAAGTAAAAATTGTTTGAATGCATCCCCAGCTTTTTTTGCATTTCCTAAGTAAAACTGTGACCACCCTAAATAATGCAATGAAGGAGGATATATCTCTAACTCTGGATTGATCGATTTTTCAAACCATTCCACTGCCTTGGAATATTTTTTCTCGCTGTGATAACTCAATCCCATTAAAAATAATGGCTGACTCCCCTCACCGTGCTTAGACATAAATTGTCGCAATCGCACCCTTGCTGAACCTGTTTCCCCTTCTTGAATCAATTGATAATGTGTTCTTAGGCCTAAACCAAGTGTAATCTCTCTTGGTTGACTCTCCTTACAAGAAGAAGCCCACAAAAGAAGAGTAATAAGTACACTTTTAACTGACTGTTTTAATCGATTATTACAAAACATTAGGTGCAACCATATAAATGGTGTATCGTATCTTTTTATAGATAAAGGAGAGAACAAGCATGCTTCATTCTAAAATACCTTTGGCGGTTATAACCGCAATTGGATACTTTTTTGCAACACAATCGAGTTTTGGCATTGATCCACAGCCCAGAGCTGGGGACCCAATACTTTCTTTAAGTGATTCGCAACTCTCTCGGTTTGAAACAGGAAAAATTTCCTTCAATGAGGACTTAACCGTTGAAGGCGGCCTTGGACCAATTTTTAATCAAACAAGTTGCGGAAGTTGCCACAACAATCCTATCGGTGGAGCTGGAAACCAAACGGTCACACGTTTTGGTTTCATCGGGAAAAAGGGAGGGTTCGATCCACTTGCTGAACTTGGTGGATCTCTTCAACAAGCCGAAGCAATTAGCGATGAATGCGCTGAAGTTGTTCCGCCTGAAGCAAATGTGACTTCTTTGCGCGTAACAAACAGTGCACTTGCTTTTGGTCTAGTTGAAGCAATAAGTGACGAAGATCTTCTAGCAAATCGAGATTCTCAACCAGAAGCACAACGCGGTGAAGCACACATGGTTTCAAACTTTGAAGACGAAACCGATCCACTCCATGTTGGTCGGTTTGGATGGAAGGCACAAGTTGCTTCTGTCTTAACTTTTTCTGCAGATGCAGCGCAAAACGAAATGGGACTGAGTAATCGCTTTTTACCGTTTGATAATGCTCCCAATGGCGACGAAGATTTACTAGCAAACTGTGATACGGTTGCAGACCCAGAAGATTCTCCTGATGCCGATGGTTTTGAATTTATCGATCGTGTTACAGACTTTCAACGATTCCTTGCTCCCCCACCACAAACTCCTCGGTTTGGTATGCAAGGTGAAACTATTTTTATGACTATTGGCTGCGCAGTATGCCATACGCCAACCTTTACCACAGGAAATGACTCAGAAACAGAACCTATTCTACGAAATGTTTCCATTCATCCATACGGCGATTTTTTATTGCACGACATGGGACTCGCGGGCGATGGCATCGTCCAAGGCGATGCTAGCGGGCAACAATTAAAGACTCCCCCGCTCTGGGGCGTCTCGTACCGAGACCCGCTCTGGCACGATGGACGTTTTTCTGCAGGCACATTTGAATCACGCATCCGCGGAGCAATCGCGGAACATGGCGTATTCGGATCGCAAGGGATACCTGCAGCAGAAGCGTTTGCATCTGCATCAGACCAAGACCAAGATGCACTAATTCGTTTTCTTGGATCACTCGGTCGCGCTGAATTTGACAGCGACGCAGACAACGATGTTGAACTCGATGACTTTCATGGATACAGCGACACCATAGGTTTCCGCAGTTGTTTTGGAACGAATCCAACTCCAGATGACCCTTGTGCCATTCACGATGTTGATCAAGATGGTGATGTAGACCTTGATGATTTTGATGTGTTCTTATTAGCATTTGATGATGAACCTGCCGATTGCAATGGCAATGGAGTTGTTGATATGCTAGATATATTGCTCGGAGAAGCAGACGCTAACAACGACGGCATCATTGACGAATGCCAAACTTGCATGGGTGATGTTAATGGTGACAACACACTTGGCGTGAACGACCTCCTTGCAATTATTGACGCTTGGGGAGCATGTACTGATTGCCCTGCTGACATAGATGGCGATGGTGCTGTAAACGTAACTGATCTTTTATACATTGTTGGAAACTGGGGACCTTGCACATAATGCTTACACCTATTCTTATTACACAAATTGCTGTCGCGGGCGGGTTCGGCAACTTCACAAATCAAACAAACGAACGACTTATTTGCGATTCCGCAATTGGTATCAGTGACGTCGAAGAAAAAGACTACGCATGGGGTGACCTAGATCTTGATGGAGATATTGATTTAGTTTGTGTTCGCAAAGAACCATTCACATCAGAAGGTAGAAACATAAATGTTTTGTTCATGAATGAAGATGGGCAACTCGTTGACCGAACTGCAGAGTACGCAACAGCAACTGATGTCGCAGGTGACAATGGTTTTTTAACACCAACTAATGATCGTGACGTTGTGTTACACGACCTTAATCTCGATGGTTGGCTCGATATGGTTACTGTTACTACTCTCACTGATAACTCAACAAAAGCGCTCTCACACCCGCGTATATACATGAATTTAGGTGAAACAGATGGCATTTGGCAAGGATTTCGCTTTGAAAACTACCGTATCCCGCAAATGCACGATACCGCTGGCCCACGCTTTTGCTCTCTGGCAATTGGCGATTTAACTGGTGATGGGTACCCAGATTTATATTTTGGTGATTACGACAGTGGCACATCACAAATTTTTGATTACAACAATCGTTTGCTCGTTAATAATGGTTCCGCAGTTTTTTCGGACGAAAGCACACTTAGGATGGACGATGAAATGTTGTTGTCCGCATTTGGTGCAGCAAGCGAGATTGCCGACATGAATGGCGACGGTGTTTTAGATGTAGTGAAACAAACGTCACTCAATCCTCCACAACATGTTGCCATTACATACAACAACCCAAACAACGAGGGATACTTCGATGGCTACGATATTATTGATGAACTTGCACCATACTTTGTTACAGCCGGCGACTTAAATGGGGATGGGAGAATGGATTTAATTGTTGTCGATGATGGTTCTGACCATTATTATCTCAACAGTGGAAACGGTGGCGATGGGTTTGCAAACTTTGATTCGTTCACACTAGAGAACAGTGACGGCTTTGGTGGCAATGCAATTATTCGAGACTTAAACAATGACGGACACCAGGATGTTATCGTGACTGATGTTGATGTTGATATTACTGGCTGTTCAAGAACAACGCATATATATCGGAACCTTGGCGATATGCCAAACATCACCCTTGACGAACAAAATGTCGGTATTTCCAACGGTGAACTCCAAGGCGTGCATGATGTTGCTGTTTTTGATATCAATGGGGATGGGTGGCTCGACATGGTCATGGGGCGTTGTGACTCCACTGAGGTTTGGATTCAAGACGCACCATCTGGTGTAGTTTTTTCCTATCCAAATGGTCTTCCTGGTTTTATTCAACCGAACCAACCTCACACCTTCGAAATTGAAACTGAATTGATAGGCGACGGAATAATTGACATAAAGAACACCTCCATCACAATTTTAATTAATGGCATTGAAGAAGAGTATCCGCTAACAGTTCTTAGCAAAAACTTATTTGAGGCGACATTGCCCGCGACACCGTGTGCAACTGAACTCGATTTTAGAATTACAGTCACTGTAGTCAATGGTGGGCATTATTCTGATCCTCCAACAGGGTGGTATAACGTAACAGTTGGAGATGGAACAGAAATTGTGTTCCGAGACGAAATGGAAAACGATGTCTCGACGTGGTCTGTTACAAATAGCAGTGGTCTTACGACTGGTGAATGGGAACGAGTTGATCCAAACGGGACAATTTATAATTCGCAAATGGCTGCTCCAGAAGATGATGCGACTGGCGGATCTGAAAATGTTTTGTGTTTCGTTACTCAAAATGGAGAAGCAGGCGGTAGTGCTGGTCAAGCTGATGTGGATGGTGGCTCGACATCCTTAATCTCACCACAACTCGATGTTGCAGGTACAGATGGCATAATTT
>JACNLO010000036.1 GCA_014381555.1 Planctomycetota bacterium
CCGTTGCCATCGCAATCTGCATCGCCATTAGCAATGTCGCATTCATCAGGGATGCCGTTGCCATCGCAATCTTCTTCGCATTCATCAGCAATGCCATTTCCATTGCAGTCGTTGGAAAAACCTTCTGCAATGTCACAGGTGTCGCCAACTTCATTGCCATTACAGTCAGCTTGGTCTGGGTTGGGAAGGTAACAGTTGTCGACAAGGTCGAAGACTCCGTCGCCATCTAAGTCAGGAACATCGCACATATTAGGATCGCCAGGAGTGTCCATGGCTAGGTCGCCAAAGACGCCCAAATTCCAGTCGCCACCATCTGGACAACGGAAAACGTGTGCAGGTGGATAGATACCAACTGGGCCAAGAATCGTATCTGCGTAGATAAGCTCAACAGTTTCGCCCTCGTATCCGACTTCCTGCAAGCCAACTGCATCAACTAGTTCAGCCCAGTATATGTCGTCAAAGACACCGTCATCGTCAGCATCAAGGTCTTGATCTAATACGGCTGTTAAGCCACCCACTAGCATGTGCGTAAGGTTGTCACTACCTTCAAAACTGAGACCATCAACAACTAAGTCTGGTATGAACGTTGCGTTCGCGCCAGCGATTGAAAGTAGACCATCATCGCCGATTACGGCACCAGTCAAGTCAATGAGCGTTTCTAATACTCCAGAGCCGCCAGTTGAAGAATCACCAATGACGATATAAGAATATCCGTCAAGCGCTGCTCCAGGGTCACCAATTATTTCAGCAAATTCATCTATATCTGAACCAGGCATATCGATTCGTAGTTCATTAATGCCAAGTCCTTCAATGCCACCGCCTGGGTCGCATTCAACGCCCCAAGAACCAATTACTGCAAGCACGTCAGCAACGTCTACACAGCAATCGCCATTTGGAAGCGGAGCAATATCTCCAGTTGGTCGGAACGTTCCGTCACCGCAAACGCCCCATGAACCAATAATTGCTAGTACGTCAGATACTGCAACAATGCCATCGCTATCTACATCTTCAGCGCAATCGCCTAGTGCGTCATTGCATGGGTCAGGAATTTGTGCTTCGCCAACTTCTATTGCTTCTAATATATGCATGTTTGGGAAACCAAGAATGGAAGGGTTTACCCAAGAGCCAATACCACAATCTCCATTTGTTGTTTTGAGCCAAGAAGATGAAAGTTCACCGTTTGGGTTACTCCCGATTTCATGTGTGCCTGGGAAAGATTCAGGAATAACTATCTCAACAAAAAGTAGAGCATCCGCAAGAACGGAAATTGGTGGATTAAAAAGTGTTGTAATTATTTCAGGAGTACTCACAGAAGGTAGTGAAACCGTACTGCTCCCGATTGGCCAAAGGTCACTTCCATCTGCAAGTGGGCCAGCATTACCATCAGTATCCATAAAGACATTGACAGTTGCTATTCCAGGAGTGGAATTCTGCGCCATTGCAAAATGAATACAACTGATATCTAAGGGAAGACCAGCAGTTGAGCCAACAGATAAATCATGGCTCCGTCCGTAACTGTGTTCAGGTGTCCCGCTGCCACCGAAGCAATTAACAGAATTGCCAGGAGTAATAGTTACGGTGTCAAGATTTTCAGACACAAGAAAATTAGCAGTGTCGCAGTTGATGAAGCCACCACCTCGATATGAAGCTCCGTCATTTGGAGAACCAATTCGCATGGTTGTTCGTTTAGTAGGTTTGAATTGTCGTGGAGCGGTTGCTGCAATACCAGCGAACAAACCAATAGTCACGATACTTGTACAAATCGTTCGATATGAAAACATCAAATAATCTCCTTCTTGTCTTTCTCTCTACACGTTGTACACAGCAATTGCGCACATACTTCTATATATAGTAGAGTCAAATTGCCTACATGCAATACGAAAAAACAAAGAATGCAGGACAATCTTGTGCTTTTTCCTTGCTAAAATACCCTTCTTATCACTAATGCCGGAGTGGCGGAATTGGCAGACGCGCCGGATTCAAAATCCGGTTCCCGTTAAGGGAGTATGGGTTCGAGTCCCATCTTCGGTATTGTGTCCAAAATAGTCACCCTCTAGGGTTATTTTAAAACCACGGTACCATGCACCACTCATGAAATTGGCAGTCATTATCCCAGCATCAGGAAGCAGTTCACGCTTTGGCACACGTGATAAACTCGCTGAAGATATTGGTGGTCGACCACTCTTGCTTCGTACAGTCGAATTTTTTACGAAACGAGAAGAAGTAAATGAGATACTCGTTACAGGCCCTGAGGAAAATTTTGCTGATTTTCAAGATCGTTTTGGGCCAGCTCTCTCATTTCATGGAGTTTCAATTGTTCAAGGCGGAGCAACCCGCTGTGCTTCTGTAACCAATGCCTTGCAAGAAGTTTCGGATGATATTGATCGCGTTGTGATTCATGATGCAGCTCGGCCCGCATTGTTCAACAATTTATTCGACTCTTTGTTACTGGCAAGCAAAGAATTTTTAGCCGTTGCTGCAGCGTTGCCAATAACTGGAACAATAAAACGAGTTGAAACTGCAGCAACGACCATCGCTGATGAAGATGCTATTGCAGATTCTATTCTTGGTGCGTCCACACAAACTAAACTTTCATCGCACCTAGTTCTTGAAACTATAGATAGAAGTAATCTTTGGGAAATACAAACGCCTCAAATTTTTGAGCCCTCACTATTAAAGCAAGGGTATTTGCAATCAGATCTTCAAGGATGTACCGATGATGCTCAAGTCATTGAGAAACTTGGAGAACCTGTACACATTATCGAAGGGGATAGCCGAAATATCAAAGTGACAACCCCTCCAGACTTAAAACTTATTCGTTCCATTCTAGGGATTAGAGGGGAGCAGGAGCGACCCGCCCACAAGCGCTTCTAATTACACTGTATGAATCAAGCGACAGTAACAGTTGTTGTTCCAACTTATGAAGAGTTTGCTAGTTTGCCTTCACTGATTGAGTCCATAGAAAAAGTACGTTGTGATTCTCTTCCTAATTTAGATTTGATTATTGTCGATGACAATTCTCAGGACGGTACTGAACAACTTATCACTTCACTTCACAAGGATTGGATAAAATTAATTGTAAGAACGCAAGACAAAGGGCTTAGCCCTTCAGTAGTTGCAGGATTGCATTCAGCCGTTGGTGAATATTGCGTTGTTATGGATGCAGATGGTTCTCATCCAGCATCTGCTATACCTGCCATGATTCATGCGTTGCAAGAAGGAGCAGATTTTGCTGTTGGTTCTAGGTATGTCAAAGGAGGTTCTACGGAAGATGGGTGGGGAGTTCTTCGCTGGCTCAACTCTAAAATAGCAACAGTTATGGCCAGGCCATTTACAAGAGTGCTTGATCCAATGAGCGGTTTCATAGCTTTAAGCAAATCTACTTTCGTACAAGCGAAGGAATTAAATCCCGTTGGATATAAGATTGGACTAGAACTAATAGTGAAGTGCCAATGTCAAAATGTAATTGAAGTGCCAATCCATTTTAGCACTAGGCAGTTAGGCGAGAGCAAGTTGACCCTAAGCGTGCAGTGGCAATATCTCCAACATGTCATTCGATTGCTTCGACATACCAAGCCGGCTCTTGTAAGTTTTTGGTCCTTTGCAATGGTTGGACTTAGTGGTGCGGGCTTGTATTTGTTGCTCCTTATGGCAACAAGTGCTTTGTTTACATCAACTCCTCTTGCAATCGGACTTGCAGTGTGGCTTACGATGACTTGGAATTTTATTTGGGATCGAAAGTATGCCTTTTGGAACTCTCGAGAACGATCTATTGGCACTCAATACATCGGTTTTGTGCTTGTTTGCTCTGTTGGCGTGCTGGTAAACTTTTTTGTGACACTGTCGCTTTCAAAGTCTGAATCTATGCCTTTCGCGGGTCTAATTGGAGTTAGTATTGGTTCAACAATCGGAATTATTTTTAACTTTTTGATGACTCGGCTCTGCGTCTTCCGGAAGTAGTTTTCTTTTTGGGTAAAATTGCTAAAAGTTCTTTCCCCGTAAAACTATTTTTTGAAGTGGCGACTTGTTCGGGAGTGCCTTCTGCAATAACTTGCCCTCCGCCATCGCCACCTTCCGGGCCAAGGTCTATTACCCAGTCAGCGCATTTAATAACTTCTAAGTTGTGTTCAATCACTACAACACTGTTCCCTGCATCTACAAGACGCTGCAATACCTGGAGCAATTTGTCTACGTCAGCAAAATGAAGCCCTGTTGTTGGTTCATCGAGAACATACAGTGTGTGGTTGTTTGAGCGTACCCCAAGTTCACTAGCAAGTTTAACTCGTTGTGCTTCTCCGCCCGAAAGTGTCGTTGAAGGTTGCCCTAGAGTTAAGTATCCCAAGCCAACATCAATCAGACAGCGGAGCATTCGTTCAATTCGTCCATGGCTTTCAAAGATTGAGAGGGCGTTTTCAATGGTTGTATTTAAGATGTCGCTGATTGTGTACCCTCGCCATTTGACTTGAAGGGTTTCAACGTTGTATCGGGCGCCATCACACTCCTCGCAAGTCACATAAGTGTCTGGTAAAAAATGCATCTCAATTTTCTTTACGCCTTGTCCCTGACATGCTTCACAACGGCCACCCTTTACATTGAAACTGAAACGTCCTGGTTTATAGCCACGGATTTTAGCTTCTCTGGTTTGAGTAAAGAGTGCGCGAATACCGTCAAAGATGTTTGTGTAGGTTGCTGGGTTTGATCGAGGTGTTCTGCCGATTGGAGATTGGTCCACTTCAATCACTCGGTCAATATTTTGTAGCCCGGTTATTTTTTTGCAACGTTTGTTGGAAGACTTTTTTTTGTGTAATGTGTTGATTGCACTTTCAAGAAGTGTGTGATTTACAAGTGATGATTTGCCACTGCCCGAAACACCTGTAACACAAACCAAAGACGCAAGCGGGAAGGCGATATTAATATTTTTTAGATTATTGTGAGAGGCGCCTTGAATTGTCGCAAGTTGAACAGAATCTAGATTGCGTCGATTTGGAGGAACTGGGATGGTTTTTCTTCTGGCAAGATAGTCTCCGGTAATAGAATGTTTATTTTCCTTTATGGAATCGGAAGTGCCTTGAGCAACAATTGACCCGCCGTGGATACCTGCTGCAGGACCTACGTCAATGACATGGTCTGCATGTTCGATGACCATTTCATCATGTTCAACGACGATTACTGTGTTTCCAATCTCAGTTAAATGTCGCAGGGTTTTTAAAAGTCTATCATTGTCTCTAGCATGAAGCCCAATCGTTGGTTCGTCTAGTACATAGCAAACTCCAACAAGGCCAGATCCTACTTGAGTAGCGAGCCGAATTCGTTGCGCTTCTCCACCCGAGAGAGTCGAACTAGTTCGATCTAGAGACAAATAATCAAGTCCTACAGAAACAAGGAAAGTAAGTCGACTTATGATTTCTTTTTGGATTGGTTCCGCAACGGTATCCAATTCCGAGGAGAAGTCGAGAGATTGCATTACTTGAAGCACCTCTGTAATGGTCAATTGAGTGAGCTGAGCTATGGAATACTCTTTGCCGCAAGAGGTCACGGTTACGGATTGTGCTTCAGGTCGTAATCGATGGCCATGGCACGATTCACAGCACATTTTAGTCATATACGTCATTAGCCACTGTCGAACATTGTCTGACTCAGTTTGCTTAAAACGTTTTTGCAATTCAGTAATTACTCCTACATATTTTGCTCGTGAACCTTTTACGGAACCACCATGTAAAATTACGTTTTGTTGGGTTTTTGAGAGCGAATCAAATGGTTTTGTTTGGTCGATTCCAGCACTATCGCAGAAGCGTTTAAGTGCACGTTTGTAACGACGTCGCATTGAAGGCATCGAATGATTCCAGGGTGCGATGGCTTTTCGTTGCAAGGTTTGCGAACCGTCAGGAATAATAAGATTTGGGTCAAACTCGTGTACTGTCCCAAGCCCGTCACAATTTTTGCAGGCGCCGAAGTGCGAATTGAACGAAAACATGCGTGGCTCAAGTTCTTGGAGACTGCAAGCGGGATGCTCCGAACAAGCAAATTGCTCACTGAAACGTGACTCAGACCAAGTGTCTCCATCTTCAACAAGGAGTAGCACAGATCCCCCACTCAATTGAACTGCCACTTCTACAGAGTCTGCAATTCGTTCCCGTTGCGAAGTATCTAAAACAATACGATCAACAATTGCCTCTATCGTGTGTAGTTCATATCTGCCTAGTTCGAGTGGGTTGTCGCTCTCTTTCAGTAAGACATCTCTTAAGTCAACAATTGCTCCATTGACTCTCGCGCGAACGAATCCCTCAGACCTTAAGTTTTCTAAAATATCTCGGTGGTAGCCTTTCTTGCCAACAACAACTGGTGAGCAAATCATGCACTTCTTACCTTTGGGTTCCTCCATGATTGAATTGATAATTTGTGTGCTTGTAGTTGATGTAATTGGCAAAGCGCAATGCGAGCCATCTTTATTTGTATGCCAGCACCGAGGAGTTCCACATCTTGCCATTAGAAGACGCAAATAATCATAAATTTCAGTTGTTGTCGCGACTGTGGATCTTGGGTTGTGGCTACTTGAACGTTGAGCAATTGCGATAGTAGGGGGGAGCCCCTCGACTGACTCTACATCTGGCTTATCAAGTTGATTAAGAAATTGTCTTGCATATGAACTCAACGATTCCATATATTTTCGTTGGCCCTCTGCGAAAATCGTGTCAAATGCTAAGGAACTTTTTCCCGATCCAGAAACTCCTGTTATAACTACAAATTGATCTCTTGGAATCGAAACATCTATATTCTTTAGGTTGTGTTCGTTTGCGCCAAGAATTTCGATAGTTTTTATGGGCGAAGCCATTTAAGAAACTTCTCTGCGTTGGAAAAGCACAATGCCTACCGAAACAGCAGCGATAATATAAAGTCCCCCATACAATGTAGTTTTTACGACATATCTTGTTGGAATAACATTTTCTTGAGTCAGTGCGTCTGTAAGCCAGAGTACCTGAAAATTAGGAAATACTGCACTCCCAATTTTACACGCTGCCCATGTTGGGTATTCCATTGCTGTGGTGTATTTAGATAAAGAAACACCCTCAAGTGGTTCTAACCTTTCGGTAATTACAACCTCAGTATCCCCGTTTGTTTTAAGCATAGTTCGTTCATGTTCAACAATTTCTGCTGCGCCCTCTAAAGCTGCTCGGTCTAGCCAGAGTTGTTCAATATGGTACGCAGGCTTTCCAAACCAAGCATCAGACATCATCCCTACAAAGAACAAAAGAAATGTCGCCACCAATGTGCCAAGTTGATTGAAGCGAGTTGAAACTGCGATGGCAACACTTCCAAGAATAAGAACTGACACCATTATCGAAATGATAGCTTTCCAAAGGTCAGGCTTGAATGAGACCCAAATAGGGTGTGTAGAAAAATCAGGTCCAAAGTTTAATACTAGTAAATACGCAATGCACAGAAGTGGGGTAGTGACACAAATCCAAGTGCTAGAAAAAACAAACCCGTAAAAATAGTTGCACCAAATTGCAATTGCAGTTCCGATTGCAATGCTTAATATTCCAAAGAGAAGCACTGGAAGATGTATAGGGGTTCTTACCGTTTGCAAAACATCTTGTTGATCAACTAGCATAAAGATTAGTGCGACATAAAGGGTGGAGAGCGAAATTGCCAGAGCAGCGCCTAAGAATTTTCCAATCACGAACTGTGGGCGTCCCAATGGTTTTGAGATGACAGTCACTGTGGTTTTGTTCCGAATTTCTTGCCCTAGGACGTTGCTTGCCACAAAAATTGAAAGGAGCATTCCAGTCATGAAAACGGTGGCGAGCCCAATATCGATAAGCATTCTTTGATCATTTTCCATCGTGAAAGCGGAGAGTGGGCTCGCAAGGAGAAGAAGCAATGTTGAAGCAATGACTAAAACAAGGACAATGGGCTGTCGAATGCTCTCAAAAAAGGCGTTTCTGGCAATAGTTGTAATTTGTGCAAACATGTGATTTTGGGGTAAAAGAGGGCAGGGTAGACCAAATCATGATAATCTGCCGAACCTTGAACGAACGAAATTAGACTTAGGTTCGTAGACCTTTAAGATTTTACCCCTCACCGAGCTTTTTCGAATCATATTAGTGAATTTGAACTTACAAAAAGGTAGATTCATACACCATGAGAGTTGACCATCAGGCCTGCCAGAGGGCGGCGACAACTGCTTTAACAGGGCTTATTTTACAGCTTTTAATCGCGACGACCCTGCTTGTCTTCGGGCTATTTTCTGACAGTTCGGCTTTTGTCTTTGCCTCATTATTTGCCTGGGTTGGAATTCTGGTTTGGCTTGGTCTCATAATTCTTTTCTATCAAGAAAAGATGAAACTTCTTGAGGAACTAGAAGAATCAGAATTAGTAGGTGATGAACACGCAACAATGTTTGAAAGTTCTGGAGATGAAATTCGTCCAGCAGCTTCAAGATTGAAATTAATCCATCGCTGGGTCATGCCAGCTTTCAGTTTGTTCACCGCTTGCTCGCTCATTCTTGTAAGCGTGCTTGTGCTAAAACATCTAGGCAGGCTACTGCACCAGGATGATTCGCTCCAAACTTTTTTGCAGCACACTAAACACGTTGGCTGGGCGCTTGCGGTGTCGATGGCATTCGCATTGACGAGTTTCATTTATTCTAGATTTATAGCTGGAATGTCTAGAGTCTCAGTCTGGACTAATTTACGCGGAGGCTCTGCGTGGATGGTTGGCAATACTGTCGTGTTGTTTGCATTGTCTGTTGGATTGTTGTTTAGATTTTTTGATAACGAAGAAGTCCTTCTAGCGGTCACTTGGGGCATCCCAATTTTCATGCTTGCAGTTGCAGCAGAAATTTTAATAAACTTTATTCTTAATTTATATCGACCACGATTACACGGCGAATCGCCTCGTCCCGCATTTGATTCAAAAACATTAAGTTTGTTTGCTTCTCCAGACTCACTCGTACGATCTATAAACGAAGCTATTAATTATCAGTTTGGATTTGATATTACAAGTTCTTGGGGTTACCAACTTTTTCTTCGATCTGTCATCTGGCTTATTGGACTAGGCGTATTTGTACTTTTCGCCATGAGCACTATAGTGATTGTCGAGCCAACGCAGCAAGCGGTTCGAGTACGACAAGGAGCTATAATTGGAGAGGTTCATAATCCTGGGCCAATGTTCAAGTTGCCGTGGCCTCTTGAAGTATCAATTGTAGAAGATGTTACTCATATTCGTACGCTTCCTTTGACCTTTACTTGGAAGAAAGATCGTCCCGTTATTCTTTGGACTGATGACTATAACAATCATGCATTGGTAAAACCAACCCCATTTATTGTTAACGATTCTCAAGGAACAACAGAATCAATTAGTGATGATTTACTCTCGCTTGTTGACATTCGTTCGGTGTTGCAATACCGAATCGCAAAGGATGGCTTGATGGATTGGTTGCTCTTTGGATCAGACGAGGTCCATCGGCGTTCTCGTATAACCTATCGAGAAATGGCGATTCTTGCGATAAGTCAAGATACTCTGACTCAAATGTTTCAAAACCTGCAACTTGACGAAGTCTTAGGGACAGACAGAAGCAAGCTCTCATCGATAGCTAAGGAAAGACTTCAGGCATCTTTGGATAAACAACATAGTGGAATTGAAGTAATATCAGTAGACCTCCCTCTAATTTCTCCAGCAGGAAAATCAGCACAAAGCTTCGAGGAATTATCAGTCGCAAAACAAGGAGAAGCAAGACTTATCTCCGCTGCGACTGGGCATGCTCAATCGTTACTCACACGAACAGTTGGCGACCCTGCTCTTGTTGATGATACTGTCCAAGCTGTGAAACGATATAACAACGCACGCGATGAATGGGATGAAGTTAGAAGGAATGATGCTTCAAGTGCTCAAAGCATCGCAACCGCAAAAGAGATCATGATGCAATCAGAGAGTCACGCGCTTGCTCTTGTCGAAAATGGAAATGGTCGAGCAGCAGCACAAATTCGAAGTGCAAAAGTAGAGCGCTGGACAACACTAATGGATACATGGGCTAAATCAAGCCGTGTTAGGGGCCAAATGGAAGCGTACAAATCTGCTCCGAAACTGTATATGCAACGCATGTACATGTCAGTCCTAGCACGAAAGCTGCCGAATATCCGTAAATATGTAACTGGAATTGACCCGTCTCGACTTAGTGTAGACGTTGAACTTCGCGAAATTAACCCACTTTTGAACTTTGCAGACACTCTAGAAAACAACGAAGAAGGAGCTCAGTAACATGAGGAAGCCACTCGTAATAGCCGCTGGATTTGCAATCCTATTTATCTTACTTTTGTTCAGCATGACATACACAGTCTCTTTTCATGAAGTAGGTATTCACAGTAGATTTGGTGAAACTTCTGAGAAAAGTATTGTTCGCGAACCCGGTCTTCACGTAAGGCTCCCGTTCTTCGCAGACTCGGTTGCAATTCTTGACACTCGATTGAAGATTCATCAGTCACCTCTTGAGATGTTGCAGACATCAGATGGCCAACAAATTGTTGTCAAAGCGTACTTGCTCTGGCAAGTTGACAGCGAAGGAAGTTCACCGCTCAACTTTTATCGAGCTTATGGCAATACTGATAGTGCAAAGAACGCAATCGACGGACAGTTTAGAGATGCCTTAACTGTTCTAAGCTCCTTTGGATTCGATGAGCTTACTGGTGAAACGAATCAACTTGTAAAAGCAGAGAATGCGATTTTGCAGAAGTTAAATTTGCTAAAAGAAACAGGAATTATTCCGGTCTCGGTGGGTATAAACCGTCTGCTCCTTCCGCCAAAAACTACAACAGCAGTTCTTCAGCGTATGCAAGCCCGAAGAGATACTCTCGCAGAACAGCGTCGAGCAAAGGGGACTGCTGATGCTGAAGCTATTCGTGCAGAAGCAAGAGCGAAGCACGACAAAATTATGGCGTTCGCTTCTCAAAGAGCAGAAGATATTCGTGCAGAAGGTGAAGTTCAGGCAGCTGAGTACTTAAAGGAAATGGGCAAGGATGAAGATCTTGCAATCTTCCTCGCTTGGCTAGATGCTGTTGAAACTGCACTCTCCAAAAATACTACCCTCGTCCTTGAATCGGATGTTGCACCATGGCACTTACTTGAGATTAACAAATCGGTTTCATCAGGGATCCCTCAACCTAATTCCAAAGGCAAGGGTAGTGAATGACTGATCAACAAAATAATTCTGAACACGAGAAACGTAGAGAAGCATCTGCGAAATTTGTAATTCAAAACGTAGAAGCGGATTCTTCTCTTGATTTAAGGGATGCGATGGAAACAGCCCATCGCTCCTTGGCAGATTCATTACGACTTAGTTTTCGCGCTTTGCAATTTGTCATGATTATTCTCGTTGTTCTTTATTTAATTTCAGGATTTAGAACAGTAGAAGATTCCCAAACAGGGGTAAGCACTTTCTTTGGTGCAATTGTAGAGAACGAAGGATTATCTCCTGGTCTTCAATTAAACTGGCCACCCCCAATTGGCGGTTTTGAAATTTATCAAGCTCAAAACCGTGAATCTGATATTGGCGGTGTTTTTAAGCCATTAGTCGATGCAAGATTGAGTCCAGACCAACGAATTAGCAAAGCCAGAGCGAGTGATGGCCTTATACCTGGGCGAGATGGTTCTTTGCTTACTGGTGATGGAGACTTAGCACATATCGAAGTTGAAGCAGAATGGGAAATCATAGATCCGATTCAATACGCCACACAATTGCCAGACGACTTTGGGGATGAAATTGTTACTGCTGTTCTTGAAAACTCTATGGTACACATTGTGAGTCAACTTACTTTGGAAGACCTTCTTGATCAGCCGATTGAAGAACTCAGGTCACTTATACAAATAGAGGCACAAAGTTCGATTACTAAGCTTAATTGCGGAATACGCATTTCAGATGTTTCTATTCCAAGCGAGCCGGAACCACCCCTGTATATTCAACGTTCATACGAAGCATTTGATAGCGCACGAATTATTGCGGAGACGAATGTTGAACGTGCAATTTCAGAAGCGCATGAAACGCTTATTGAAGCCGCTGGCAGTAAATATGATGTTCTGCTTGATTTAATTAATGAATACGAACAGGCTGCAGAAACAAATGACGAAACTGTTAAGCGCAATTCTTTATCACAAATTACTTCAATGCTTCATGCTGATAATATTTCAGGAAAAGTTGCAAAAAGAATTGCTGCAGCGCAAGGATATCGCGCTCAAATTGAAACCACGCTTGGGCAAGACTTTAAACGCTTCCAAAGTTTATTGCCAACTTACCGCGAGCATCCTGAATTAGTTATTCGTAGTAGATGGCTTGAAATGTATGCCGCTGTTCTTGGCAATGCAGACGCAGAAACTTTTTTCGTTCCTGAATTTGTACAATCAATCAAACTCGGTATCTCTGGATCAGATTCAATTGCTCAGCTTCGACATAGGAACGCTTTGAAAATGAAAGAAGCAGAGACCCTTCTTGAGGGAGTAATGTTAAACCCTTGGATTTTGCGAGCACGTGAAATTGATTTAGAAGGTCCTTCTAGAGAACTTTCAATATCAAGTGGCGTAGTACAAGGACGACAGAAATAGCAGTTAATTCTCATGGCAATATCGAATTCCAATCTAGAGACAGTTGTTGAAGCAGCAGGACTAACGAAAATTTTTCGTGACTTTTGGATGCGAACGAAAGCCAGTGCAGTTGATGGTATTACTTTTCAAATCCATAAAGGCGAATTATTTGGGCTCCTTGGTCCAAACGGTTCGGGTAAGAGTACAACAATAAAATTGATTCTCGGATTATTGAATATTACGAAGGGTAGATTGTCTGTTTTTGGTCGTGAACCTCATGATGTAGCAGTGAAACGTTTCATTGGTTTTTTGCCCGAAGAATCATATTTGTATCCATATTTGAACTGCAACGAAACCCTTGATTACTATGGTCGACTTTATGGAATAACTCGCAAAATAAGAAAGCGCAGAGCAGAAGAGCTACTTGACATGGTCGGTTTGACCCAAGTTGCTCATAGACATGTAGGTGAGTTCTCAAAGGGGATGATGCGTCGCATAGGTCTAGCGCAAGCACTTATGAACGACCCAGAATTTCTCATACTCGATGAGCCAACTAGTGGTCTGGACCCAATTGGAACTCGACAAGTGAAAGATTTACTCATCGAGTTAAAACGAAGAGGTAAAACTATTCTTCTCAGTTCTCATCTTTTGGCGGATGTTGAGGATGTATGCGACAGGATGACAATTTTGTATGGCGGTAAAATTCACGCTGAAGGTACAGTAGACGAATTGCTTGTTGAATCTGATCACACCATGATTCGAATACCTCGTCTTCATAACGATGGAACAATTGAGAAGATAGATCAAATCTTACAGGATACTGAAGGTACAGCAATTGAATCTGTAACACAGCCAAGGCAGAATCTTGAGTCGTTTTTCATTCAAATAGTCGATCGTGCAAGAGAAGCAAAAGTAGAAACTAGTGGAGTGAAGGGTGGTACGACTGCCCCATTCCTTAGAAGTGATCAAAAGGGCGATGCCTTGATTGAGAAACTCATTGATACTGAAAATATGGCAGAAGGTAGCAAGGTCTCAAAAGAAGAAGTTGTGCAAGAAGTTATATCCCACAAGGAAGTATTAGACTCATTAGAAAACGAAGAAGTAATTGAAGTGAGAGCGAAAGAAGCAAACACTGAACAACGCGTTTCTAAAGAAGCTGACTCATCAGTCATTGATTCTTTGGTTGAAGGCCAAGGTAATGTCGAAGATGATCCACAGGACACAAAGTGACATCTCTTCTCTTGTTACATCGAAAAGTTCACCAATGGCAACGTAAGAAAAGTTCCAGATATTTTCTTTCGT
Source organism: Planctomycetota bacterium (assembly GCA_014381555.1). GTDB lineage: Bacteria > Planctomycetota > Phycisphaerae > Phycisphaerales > SM1A02. Next base: position 13,876 of record JACNLO010000036.1, read on the forward strand.
TACTTCTATCTGTTCTAGTACTTCTCCTTGTCGTGCCAATGCTGTTTTCGACTTATCAGCTCTATGAAGACCGTGAAGAAATATTCTCTCTACTTGTAGGACCAGATCAAAGAATCGTTGCTGAACAGTTAGAAGAAACGGGGTTCATAGAAGTGCATGGAAGAACCTTCGGTGACGAACGATTGCAAGGGTTCACAATTCTTACTCAAGAAGGAACTGTCATAAACCCTGCAGATGCTACTTCTTTGGTGTTGAGCAGTTCAATACCTAGGTGGATTCCAGCTTGGTTATTGCGAGATCCAAATATGATTTGGATTGCGGGTACAGTTACCCTCAGTTGGTGCCTTATTTCTGTGTGGCTTGGTTTGTTCCTTCCATTTATATATTCCATTGTGCTGGGAACTTGTAGTTGGTTTATTTTTACCTCAGTCGGGTTGCCAAAATTTGCATTAGCTAGTGTTGGAATGTGCACGCTTGCTTATAGCTACCACTTAATTCTGCAGACATTCAATTTCTTGTTTAGTTCTCCTAGACAATCTTTCGCTATTGCTCGGGGTGTATTGCTTGAAGCAACGCGCACAAAAATGTCACTTGCTTTCTTGTCAATACTTTTATTTGCTCTGCCGTTAATACCAATACTCCTTGATCCTGAATCGCCGCTTCGCCACCGAGTCCAAACATTGTTGAGCAGAAGTTTAGGGACAACTTTCATTATCGCTGCATTCCTTACAGTATTTTTAGGTAGTGCAACAGTTGCTTTTGAAATTAGAGATCGGCAAATTTGGCAAGTTCTTACTAAACCAGTGAGTAAGTTTGGGTACTTGTTTGGCAAATGGCTTGGCATTGTTTCTTTGAACTTTGCCATACTCACTATCGCAGGGTTGTCTGTATTTCTGTACATGCAATATTTACGAACAACTCCTGTCGCAGATGGTCTTCAAGGAGAGTTTGATCGACTCGCTGTTGAAGAAGAAATATTGACAGCTCGCGAGGAGGCCCTTCCTGTCTACGGACAATTGTCAAACGAACAAATTGCTTTACGAGTGGATGCTTTAATCGAAGCAGATCCAGAGCTCAGGGACGAAGAGCAGATTAAAGTTCAATTGAGACAGAAGCTTCGTGAAGAAGTGCAGGAACAATTTTTAGCTCAACAAAGATCGATTCCTGCAAATCGAGATGGCACTATCTATTCTCACTCTTATACTTTCAAAGGTCTTAAAAGCGCTAAAGAAGTTGGCACTCCATTAACATTTAGATATAAATTCTTTATCGGGGCAGCTGATGAACAGGAAACGTATGAAGCAGGATTCGTTTATAACAATGACCCTGATACAAGGCAAATGGTTACTTATGTTCCAACGATGACACATGTCTCAATGGTGCCTGCTTATTTAATCACAGATGATGGGGATTTGACCATTACAATATATAACTTGCTTAAGCCGGACCCAGAGTATTACTATAAAGGGACTCTTAGATTTGACAAAGATGGTATTCAGCTCTTGTACAGAGTCGGGAACTTCGAAAGTAATTTCTTCCGAGCAATATTGGTCCTCCTTATCAAATTGTCTTTCCTTGCTGCTTTGGCTATTTCAGCGGCAACATTTTTAAGTTTTCCTGTCTCTTGCATGATTACTTTGACAGTATTTGCGAGTGCAACTCTCTCACCTTATCTAGCACAATCTCTTGACTACTATATTCCACCTTCTGCTTCTGAGCTCGAATTTTCAAATATTGGTGTTACTATTCAGTGGGCGTTTGAACATTCGGTGCAAGCGATTGCCGCCGCGATGGTGTTCTGCCTAGATGGTTTTGGGTCGCAAAGACCTACCAATCAACTTGTAAATGGAATGCTAGTTTCTTGGGGAACTATCCTTAAAGGTTTTTTGACAATTGGTATCGTTTGGTCAGGAAGCGTCCTAGCACTGGGAACTTTTGTTCTTCGCAAAAGACAACTTGCAATCTACAGTGGGGAGGGTTGACGCAGAAAACTTGCGTTGTTGATTTACAGCCATGCTTCACGATAGAATTAAACAACTCATTTCGACAGGCGTTGCTGCTACTTGCGTAACTGCTGGTGGCATTTTGCTCCCCAATATTATTGAGGAAGCAGAAGATAACACCCTTCGGTATACAAACAATGTTGTTGAAGGTGTTCCAGATTGGATTAATACAATTGGGATGTCACTGGGAGCCTTGAGAGGATTGGTAGTTGATTATCTCTGGATAAAAATCCATCAAATGCAGAGGGATGGTCTTTATTTTGAAGTCATGGCTGATGCTGAACTAATTACAAAATTGCAACCTCGCTTCCCTCAAGTCTGGGTATTTCATGCTCACAACATGGCTTATAACATTTCAGTGGCTACCCATACCATTGAAGAAAGATGGGAGTGGGTGAATGAAGGAATCCGACTCTTAAGAGAAAAAGGGCTTCGAGCAAATCCAGATGATATGGTTTTGCATAAGGAATTAGCTTTCTTTTTTATGCACAAACTTAATGGCAATTCTGACGACGCTCATTTGTACTACAAACGAAAAATAGCTGAGCGGTGGCATTACTTACTAGGAGAGCCCCCAGTTTCTTGGGCAGACCGAACCGAGTGGATTAAAGAAATTGCAGATGCCCCTAGAACCATTCAAGAAGCCATCACTAAAACACCCAAGGTAAAGCAACTTCTTGAAACTCTTGAGCAAGACTTTGAGGAATTCGTCGGTGATGGCTCTAAGCTTACTCCTGAAATTTTACTTAACCAAATTTCTCAATTACTCACAATTACTAAGCATTCTATGGTTGCCCGTGAGATTGGCATGCAGCAAAAACTTCGTTCTGAATCACCATATTTCAATCAACTCGAAAAGCTTTACTTTAGCCCAGAGTATTCTCAATCTTGGAAGACGCTCCTTTCGACTCTTAGAAAGGAAGTACTTAAGGAAGAGTACAACATGGATCCACAGTTGATGTACGAATACACAAGAGATGCTGGGCCTCTTGATTGGCGTCACCCACAAGCTCATGCTTTTTACTGGGCGCGAAGAGGTGGCGAGGTTGGTAAAGGGCGTTTAAAAGCAGATGAAATTTACAGAGTCATGAATACAGATCGTATTCAGCTCCAATCACTTCAGGGATTAGCAAGAACTGGACGTATTGCTTTTGATCCATTCTCAAAAGAAGTACCAGGAAGATTTCCTGACCCGCGTTTTATTGATTCTGTGATTGGCGACGAAAATAGAGAAGGTCTTTGGAAGGAACTCTATAAAAAGCATTATTTTGTTCGTGGTGCAGGTAGCGATACATTTACAACCTTCTTGAGAAACTTTTTAGGTTCAGCAGTTCGAGAATGGTATCGACAAGGTGAACTAGAAAGAGCGCAAGCAATTCTTAATCAACTTGATGATCTGTTTGGCACTGGAGCGACACCGCCGAACACTGCTTATAAGGTACCACTTGATGTTTGGGTCCGTGATCAGACAAAAGGGCAATATGAGCGGTTGCCAGCAATTGCAATTAGCGATGTTACTTCTGCTCTTCGTTATGCGTTTAGAGTAGGAATTGGTCAGAATAATCCGGACATCTTTAAAGAAGCACTGAAATTTGCTAAGCAAGTCACTGCTGAATTTAAAACGAATGAATACAACGACTACACCACAAAGTTTGGTACAGGTCGCATTAAGGATATCATTGGTGTTCTTGAGTCAAGTGCTCAAATTACTTTTGAACAATTGATGATAGATACAACAGTCCCCATTGAAGAGCGAATGGCTATCTGGGCTGGTGTTGATCGCCTTGAACGTGGACTTCGCCCAAGAGTTTATGATCGGATAGTTTCAGAATTGCAAACACAATATTCCAGGCACCCGCTGCATAATGTGAGATCATTCGCTGAAGCATTCCCAGAGCCACCTGGACTTGAAGCATGGCGACTGAAGATGGCAAAAGAGGCAAGAAAAGCAAGCTCTGTTGCAGAAGATAAAAATGCATCGAAGAGTGTTGATCGTAAATAGCTACAGATCATGATTTCTGTGCTGGTGTTCTGTCGATGTACCCGCTTATGGCGGATCGTGCCCACTCCCGCCCCAAGGATGACATCTAAATATTCGCCACAAGGCTTTGCCACACCCCTTTATGGCACCATATTTATGAAGAGCTTCAATTGCATAGTCGGAACAAGTAGGTTGAAAACGGCAGAAACCACCAATAAAAGGTCTCAATGAGATTTGATATCCTCGAACCAGAAGTATGCAGAGATACGTGGGCGCTAAGAGTATTCCTTTCAATTTGTTGCCCCTTTAGAAATCGTTGCAACGTAATCATCTAAATGCATTCGATCGTGAGGTCGTACTGTAATGAGTACATCTATGTTCTCTGGGAAGCCCGGTTGCAGAGAACGAAAAGCTTCCCGGCACAATCGTTTTAAAGAATTTCTTTTAATCGCATTCCCAACACGTTTTGGTACAGAAAGACCGAGTCTAGAAAATTCCAGCCCATTATTTTTTGTGTGTATAAGCAATGGGCCAACTGTGCGCTTATGCGCCGTTAAGTACATCGATTCAAACTCTTTTTTCTTTGTGATCCGGTGTTTCCGAGAAAATGTAAGTTGCTCCACTTTCACTGGCTTGCATCCTGATCTAAGGCTTTTTGATACCGATTCATTAAGCGTGACCGTGTGACTAGCCCTAGTATTTCTCCTAAAGGGTCAATCAATACAAGGGACTGAACATCTGATCTTGAGAATTTATCTAGTACTAAATCTAACGTTTCTTCATTAGTAATAGTAGGCAAATCTGATCGTTGCAATTCAGATACCTGTAATAGAGGGATGGCTTCTCTGTAAACTAATGCGGAACGTAAATCATCTGAGGTAATCATCCCACAATATTTATCGTGTTCGTCAGTTACGACAAATTCAGATGTCCCCGTAGATTCCATTAAGTCTACTAGCTTTTGAGCAGAGTCTGTGCTTTTAACAACGGTTGCAGTTTTTATTTGTACATCTTCTGGGGTCAGTCTGCGAAGTACAGTCAAATCACTTAATGCTCCCATTCGAACACCCAGTTTTGAAAGTTTGAATGTGTATACACTGTCTTTGCAGATGAACCGAGCAACAACGGTGCTGACTACAGCTGCGAACATAAGTGGCAAGATCACATCGTAACTTTGAGTAACTTCATATACGATTAAAATAGCCGTCAAAGGAGCGTGAGTTGTTGCAGCAACCATAGCCGCCATTCCAACAAGTGCAAAGTAAGCAGGAGATGTGTTTGGGAACCATCCAAAATAGTGAACTGCATACCCAATACATCCTCCAGTTGCTGCGCCGATAAATAGTGAAGGGGCAAAAAGTCCGCCTGCACCGCCAGATCCTACCGTAATGCTTGTGGCAACTAATTTGATGAGTGCAAGTCCAGCGAGTCCGAATAAAAGAGGCGCGGCCTCTTTGAGCATAGTTCCATCGTTATCAGAGAAATAGGAGCTCGGATTGATAATCGATTCAATCATCGGATATCCATTGCCGTAGAACTTAGGTACTGACTCGCTTGAAGTTAGCCAGAAAATGGTAAAACCAAGTACACCCAGAAGAAGGGCGCCTGCTACTGGCCGCGCAAAAATTGGTAATCTTGTTGCTGCAAATGAACGTTCAGAGAATTCAAGAGTGCGAACAAATGCTGCTCCTAGGAGACCGCAAGCGAGACCGAGTATGAGATAGGTAGGAATTTGCGAAACACTAAAGGCGAGTCCATCACGGAAAAAGCCCTCCCCGACTTGGAACAGAGCCGCGTCCCCAAGAATACCTTGCGTTGTTGCAGATGACACTACAGCAGCAATAACGATTGGAGTAAAAGTTTTGAGTGAAAAATCACGCAGCAAGATTTCCATCACAAAGAATATGCCAGCAATCGGGGCATTGAATACTGAAGCTAACCCTGCTGCTGCGCCACATCCAAGAAGGGTCCCCGTGTGCTGCGAGCCAGTTCCAAGTAATTTTGCAATGTTTGACCCAATAACCGCGCCAATAGTAACAATTGGACCTTCAGCACCCGCTGATCCACCTGAGGCAATTGTTGCTGTAGATGCGAGCCATTTTCGTACACCAATCTTCCAAGACATGATGCCTTTTCTGCGTTGGACAGCGTAAATAACTGAAGTTACTCCTGGGCCTACACCATCATGCGTGAGTAAAGTAATCAGAATTCCCGTAATAAGCCCGCCGATAGCTGGACCTAGAAGAATTAATATCCACAGATATTCTGAGCCCTGTAGCATTTCTGCAATATGTTCAGTCTGACGAAGGGGTAGTATAAATCCAACTGCAGCGAGCCCCATGAACACCCCAATGACAGAAGCAACGAGATACAAATACCAGTCTCGCTCAAAACCAAGGCGAAGTCCAAATCTTCGTAAATAAGGGGTAACGATACGCTTCATCACTTAGGGCATCCTATTCCAATTGGGGAATCGAAGAGTGTAGCAAGAGGGGGCGACGGGAGAAAGTGACAAGAGGCGAGATATTGGCTATAATCTACAATTCGTCCATCTGTGGACTACTTATTAACGCATAGGGACCTAAATGGAGAATCCAAATGATTGAAGCACTTCGTAGCGATGAAATAGTACGTAAATGTGGTGGGCGCTTTAAGTTAGCAGCCCTAATTCAGCACAGACTTCGCGAAATCATTGTAGATGGTGCTCGCCCACTAGTCGAACGTGATGGCCGAACTGATCTGGAAGTAGTAATCGCAGAAATCATGGAAGATAAAATTACATCAGATTATTCCGAATCTGGCTACGAGATGGAACACCCTATTGGTTCTTGACCAATGACCACTGAAAAATCTATCCTTCAAGGAAAACACATACTCATAGGTGTTAGTGGTGGCATAGCATGTTATAAAACCGCTGAACTTGTGAGCAAGCTTGTGCAATTAGGCGTGATTGTTGATGTGGTAATGACTGAAGCAGCGACTCGATTTGTTACACCTCTCACATTTGAATCACTTTCCGGAAGAGGGGTATTTGATTCACAGTGGAAGCACATCGATGGGCATGCTCCACAACATATCAAAATTTCTCAATGCGCAGATGCAATGCTTGTTGTTCCATGCACGATGGATATGCTTGCAAAACTTGCAGTTGGCTTTACAAACGATCCTGTAAGTCTCGTAATTTCTGCTATTGATCTTTCAGAAACTCCAGTTCTGCTCGCGCCATCGATGAACGTAACGATGCTCAATCAACCATCTACTCAAAGAAATTTAACCATTTTGAAAGAAGACGGCTATAGATTAGTTCCTCCAGAAGCGGGGTGGCAGGCTTGCAGGGCACATGGGGCTGGTCGATTGCCAGATTTAACAACCCTAGTTGACGCATTAGAAACAGCAATTTCCTAATACTATTGTTTTTTATTGACAATTCAACTTAATTGACTCATAATTAGTACATGCTCACAAGTCTAACAGTTACTCTTCTACTTGCTTTCGCAACTGAAAACTCTCAAGAGAGCTGGGGAAGTTCGAGTCGATTTGAACAAGTTCCAATCTCTATTCCAACTCCTAAGGCGATGGATGTTACTTTCAAAAGTTCCCAAAAAGGAAGCCAGAGAGCCAATAGAGGAAGTTGCCCTCAAGTTAATGTTTCACTAACTGACAGTGACTTTGAACCAGGAGCTTATACCCTGCAGGCTGGTTTTGCTCAAGGTGAATCTCTTGGAGCGACTTACGCTGTAGCTGCTGAAGATTTTCCAATTAGAATTGACGTCATGGAAACAATTTTTGGCACGAGCAACGCAACTGTTCAAACGACAACGCATTGGTCTGCAACGGTATGGGATGGCACACCGACAAATGGTATTCAAGTAGCAACATTTTCAAGTGATGGGATTATTCTTCCACACTTGGTGATGGGTCCTGGAACAAATGGAACAATTATTTCCTTATCAGTTGATTCTAACGATCCAGATCAAATTTATATTTATAACGATAGTGGAATGAATTCTTTCACAGTCGCTTTCCGAATTGATCAGCATAATAATCCAGGGATCCCCTGCACTACTTCGCCTCCTACTAACAGCAATGCTTTCCCGTGTACTGATACCAGTGGTCTTCAGTTTCCTTCACTAAATTGGATTGATGCTGTTGATGGACCATGGTGTGTTTGCGGATCAGGCTGGATGACTTTTCAACAGTTCCCATCATTCTGTACACCAAGCGGTGATTGGGTGATTCGAGCCTCATACACTTCTGTAAATTGCACTGTTGAACCTGCTGCGTGTTGTTTGTCAGACAATTCATGTTTTGACCTCTCTCCTTCTGAGTGTGAGTTGTATGGCGGTAGTTCTCAAAATGCAGGAACAACTTGTGCAACCTATATTTGCGGGTCAGGCACTGGCGCTTGTTGCGTTGAATCAACAGGTAATTGTGTGGATTTCGATCTTGCGACTTGTCAAGTCGTTGGCGGTATTCATATGGGCGAAGGAACTGACTGCTCTTCAACTACGTGTTTCCCCGAGGGTGCTTGTTGTCTAGCAGACGGAGCATGTATTGGTCCTGTTGCATTGGCAGATTGTGATGCTGTTGCTGGAACATTCCAGGGTGATGGCTCATCGTGTGCTTCGACTAATTGTCCACAACCAGTAGGTGCCTGTTGTGGATCGGATTGGTGCCTTGACTTGACAGAGTCAGATTGTTCAGCTGTTGCTGGTGGGTGGCAAGGGATGGATTCTGCTTGTAGCGATACCTCCATCTGTGAGGCTCCCTGTCCCGAAGATTTTAATGGCGATGGAGTTATAAACGTCTCTGATTTGCTTGAAGTTGTAGGCGGATGGGCTACCAACGACCCACTGCTTGATCTTGATGGTAGTGGTACAGTCGATACAGCCGATTTACTCGCAGTGATTGCTGCTTGGGGCGATTGCGGTTAATCTACCTTTTATGCCAAAAGCAACGCAATGCACAGTTTTTCGATTTGACCTTTCCGACAAACCAGGAGTTTTGTTGCAATTTACACATCGGTTGCGAACAGCTGATATTACACTTTTAGCTTTCTGGGCACGTTCGAATGAAGATGGTAGTGCAACTATGCGATGTATCGCCGAACGCGATTCGCAATTTAGAGATTTTGCTAAATCTGCGGAACTTTCTGCAATCGAGGAAGTTGCAATTCACGTTACTGCCGACGATGGCGGTGGGGATTTTGTTCGTGTTCTAGAAAAGGTAGCAGGCGTAAATATTAATATCGACGCTATCGAAGCCGTTTCGCTTGCAGGCAAAACTGGCTGGGTGCTATGGACAGAGAAAGAGCATGTCGCTTCGGTTTTGTCTCAATTTTAAGACCCTAGTCAGCAGTGACAATCGCTAGTAAGCGGGTGGTTACTCCTCGCCTTCATCTACTTGATCAATAAAACTTGATAATCGACGTTTACGAACGGGATGTTGTAGCTTCCGAATAGCTTTTGATTCTACTTGACGAACTCGTTCGCGGGTTACCTTAAAGATTCGCCCAACTTCTTCAAGTGTGTATGTGTATCCGTCGCCAACGCCGTAACGTAATTTTAGAATTTCTCGTTCACGATATGTAAGTGTCTTTAAAACATCATTAATTCTTGAACGTAACATTTCGCTAGTAGCGGTTTCATAAGGAGCTTGCTGACGTTCATCTTCAATGAAATCGCCAAACTGTGAATCTTCAGATTCTCCTACTGGGCGATCAAGGCTAATCGGATGACGTGAAATTTTCATGACACGTTTTGTCTCTTCATGAGACATATCTGCAGCTTCTGCGATTTCTTCAAGAGTTGGTTCCCTGCCAATTTCTTGAAGGAGGCGCTTCTGGATTCCTCGAAGTTTTGACATAGTTTCAATCATGTGTACAGGGACTCGAATCGTCCGTGCATGATCAGCTATGGCTCGAGTGATTGCTTGTCGAATCCACCAAGTTGCGTAAGTAGAGAATTTATATCCACGACGATATTCATACTTATCTACCGCACGCATGAGCCCTGTATTCCCTTCTTGAATAATGTCAAGAAATGGGAGCCCGCGGTTTCTATATTTCTTTGCAATTGAAACAACAAGGCGTAAGTTGCCTCCCGAAAGATCACGCTTAGCTTGGTCGTATTCTTCAAAGACAATATCGATGTTCTTAAGACGAGCTTCGAGTTGCTCAGGGGATTCCAAAATGAGCCCCCTCAAGCCGGACATTTCTTCTTCCATAACAATGACGTCATCGGGATCAAATTTGCTGTTTCGTTTCTTAGAATCTTGGAGTTCACGATTGATTTCCCTGAATTTTTTCGCAATCGATTGAAGTTTACGCAGTAGAGGCTGAATTTTAGCTGTACGTAAGCAACATTCTTCAAGAAGGGAGGCAATCTTTCTTCGACGCACTTGCATTCGTAAATGTACTTCTTCAAGTTCGTTCTTTTTAAGACCACCTTCTTCACAGCGTGCCCAATCCTCGGAATTGGCTGCAAGAAGAAGTCTTGCCGTCGTTGTATTGACTGGAATTCTGCTCGCAACTTTTTGTTTTGCGTTCTCTTCGGCGGTGGATATCCTCATTGTGCGATCAAAAGGCAATTTGCCGGCATGTACTAAGTCTAGAATGTCAATTGCTTGTACGGCCGCGTAATCTGATTCAAGAATAAGTCTTCGGAATACGAAACGAGTTGATTCTATTTTCTTCGCAAGGCGAATTTCTTCTTCTCGAGTTAGTAGGGAGATACTGCCCATTTGAGTTAGGTACATACGAATTGGATCATCTATTCTCCTTGAAGATGCTTCTGCTAGAGCTTGTGCTATAACGGCTTGCGCTTCCTCTTCATCTAGAAGGTCGTCACTTGCATCTATGTGGACTGAGCTTTTTGAATCAGACAACTCATCTTCAGCAATTTCAGCTAATTTCTGAGCTTTATCCTTCCAAGGCGTATCCCTCTTAAATCGTAAATTAGTTTGGAGAGGGATGAAAAATTGATCCCAGCCACGACGCATTCTAAAATCTTCTCCAATCAAGTCAATATTCAGCTTGCTTAGCAAAACTAAAAGGTCATCTATTTTTTCAGCTGTCAGAAATTCGTCTGGCAGCGCGGCATTTAGTTCTTCATAACAAACCCAGCCGCGGTCAGAGCTCTCATGGAGAAGACGTTCCATGCTTGGATGCATTGTTGGGATTTGAATTTTCATGGTCTTTTTAACTGTTGTGGTCACGGCATAGCTCCTTTGTAATCACAATTGAACGCAACATAGAGGTTGCTTAGAAGTACATGTTGATGCGAAGTAATCATGGTGATTGCCCCGTTGATTGCTGGCGGCGTATAGTCTCAATTGCTCGTTCCGCAGCTAGTGTTTTCTTTTCAGAATTAGATTCGTTTCTTACATTTTTAATTTCGTTAAGAATTGCCTGTTTTTCAATCGCATTGACTAACGCATTTCTGGTCATTTGTAATGCAAGGCTTACGCTTTCATAGGTTTCACTTATTCTCTGCCCTACAAAGTACAAAGTAGTAGCAACATTGGAACTATTGTCGTCAATGTCTGCGATAAGGTCGTTCATGGCGAACAGTGTGCCTGCTTTGAGTTTTGGGAAAATGTATGCTGCAATTGCAGCAGAAGTTGGGTCAATAAAATCATCGGCAGTGATTGTCGTGTTGGACTCCCGCAACGCTGCTGATGATTCTGTAGGGTTAAACAATAAGATAGAAAGAAATTCTTGTTCAGCAAGTTGCCTTGCTCGTGAAATGGTTCCGATAGTACCAGATTGTACCGTTGGGTCTTCCTGCGTCTGCTGTTGCTTTGCTTTAGCTGGCCGCCTTGATTGCAATTCCTTGCTAACATCTTTCATTGGCATGTTTAGAAGTGATGAAATCCGTTCATAAACAAAAGGTTTTCTTGTACTACTTAGATGCTCAATGCCCAGACGTGCCATTTCATTTAAGAAAGATTCAATGACATTAGATTTCCCTGCAATTGTGGTTTCGTTCTGTAGAGAAGAATCGAGGCGATTAAACTTAAACGTTAAAGCATCGATAGCATTAGAAACACATGTGTTAAATTCTGACGCGTTTTTTGCCAAGTCCGCAGGGTCTTTACCTTCAGGCAACACGCAAATCTGAACATCGATATTTTTTCGAAAAAAGACATCTATTGCGCGGTCTGCAGCGAGTTGACCAGCATTGTCTCCATCAAAAACTAAAACTACTTCGTTGCAAAGACGAGACAATTTTTCAGCGTGTTGAGAAGTTAACGAAGTTCCGAGTGTCGCAACTACATTAGTGATTCCTGATTGGTGGCATGCAATAACATCAGTGTACCCCTCGACAACTATAACTTTCTTCAGTTCTCGTATTGCTGGACTTGCATGTTTGTATCCATATAAAGTTTTTGACTTATTGAACAAAACCGTCTCTGGGCTATTGATGTATTTTGGCTCATCTTCTTCTCGAAGACGACGTCCGCCAAAAGCTATAGTTGTGTTTGATTCATCATGAATCGGGAACATGATTCGATGCCGAAAGGTATCATAAGTTCTATTTTTTTCTTCATTTCTTTTAAGCAAGCCTGCTTCGATTGCAAATTCGATACGATTCTTATTATTTTGCAACATATCTGTCAGGAAAGTCCAGCTATCTGGAGCGACACCAATAGAAAACTTTTCGATTGACTCGTCGGTAAACCCGCGAGCATGTAATTGTTCAAGTGCATTCGCACCTTCAGGGGTAGAGCGCATCGCTTCAACATAGAGTGAAGACACCCAATTCATTGCCCGTGTCATTTTGGTTCTTGTTGAAGAACCCTCGTCAGACACTCTCCCAGAGAGTTCAATGCCTTCACGTTCAGCTAGAAAGTGAAGTGCTTCGACGAAGCTTTTTTTCAGATATTGCTCGATAAATTTGAAGCAATCGCCATATGCCCCACATGAAAAACACTTGTAAAACGCTTGATCTTTATGTGTGACAACATGCATCGATGGTTTGTGATCATCGTGAAATGGACAAACTCCGATCCACTCAGCCCCACTTTGTTGTAAAGGCACAAAATCATGAATAAGTGCAACAAGGTCTACTGCCTCGCGCACGCGTTCTTTATCTGAATTGTTATTCATTCCTATCGTGTTTGACATGCTCATGTGCGTCTCATACATGCTTCCTTGCATGTAAATTTTCCTTAGATATTTCACCCAAAATATGGGTGCATACCAAAAACAGTGTTCCTGTATTACACAAACCGTTATTATCTATTTTATGGCGGTGCTCACGAGTAATTATGTTTGGACTCGTAATGCTATCAAAACTAAGAATGATAGGGTTGAAGTCCCTTGGGGGCGTGATTATTGCCGTTTTTTACCTCACTAAGAATACGCAAGAAACTCTTGCAGTCAACTTAATGCGTTGTTTTTTCGGACGTTTGCACAAAAATAGTGCTTTTTTTTAAATATTTTTTCAAATAGTGGGCTGATTAATTTTATACGACTACTTAACTAGCTGTTTGGAGTTTTTGTTGACGTGTATATCCAAATTTACGTTTTAGTGGTTTCACAACTAAACCCTGTTTGATTGCTTTGGTTGAGACTTTAACGCGAACGGGTTTTCCATCAACAAGTGCTCGAACATTATGTAGATTTGGCTTAAATCTACGTTTGTCATTCGCAGTAATCTTTAGCCCGATACCACCTTGGTATTTAGGTTTACCGCGGTAACGAATCTTGCGACCGACTTTAGTTTTGCGACCAGTAAAAAAACAAACACGTGGCATTGATAGTCTCCTTCAGACATTTCAGGCGAATTGGAGATTATAGCATTTCAAAGAACTCCGTGTATATAGAAAAAAGCAGTTTTTTTGCCTTAGAAATGGCCTTTAGCCAATACTGCGTGGTTATCAGGCGGATTCCTTCGCAGCTTTTGGAAGTTGTTGCATTTCATTTAGGTCTAAGCCTTTTTCAATTCCTGCCGCATCAATGAGATAAACCGAATTTTGATTATCTCGGTCTGGAAGCTCGTACATCACATCAATCATGATGTTATCAATGACTGCTCGAAGAGCACGGGCGCCTGTTCCACGTTCCATCGCTCGCTTGGCAATAAGGTGGAGTGCATCCGAAGTGAATTCCAATGTTGCGGACTCCAATGAAAATAGGTGTTGGTATTGCTTCACAATGGCGTTTCTAGGTTCTGTGAGAATACGTACCATGGCATCCTTAGTAAGAGGCATGAGTGGAGTTGAGATTGGTAAGCGGCCTAGCAATTCTGGAATGAGCCCGAAGTGCAAGATGTCTTCAGTTACGACTTGGTCGAGCAATTTGGATTGGCGTTCGTCATCAGAAATATCTTCTCCTGCAGATCCACCAAAACCAATTCTTGATTTTCCTACACGTTTGGCAATTATGTCGCAAATACCATCAAAAGAACCACCACAGATAAACAAAATGTTTGAAGTATCCATCTGAATATACTGCTGTTCAGGATGTTTTCGGCCGCCCTGAGGTGGGACGTTTGCTACGACACCTTCAAGCATCTTAAGCAATGATTGCTGGACACCCTCGCCAGAAACATCTCGGGTAATTGAGACATTTTGTGTTGTTCGGCCAATCTTGTCTATTTCATCAATGTAGATAATTCCGTGCTGAGCCGCATCTAAATCAAAGTCTGCAGCTTGGAGCAATTTAAGCAAGAGGTTCTCAACGTCTTCACCAACATATCCGGCTTCAGTTAACGTTGTTGCATCTGCAATAGCAAAGGGAACATTCAATATTCTTGAAAGAGTCTTCGCAATCAAAGTTTTTCCAGTACCAGTTGGGCCTAGCAAAAGAACATTTGATTTATCTAGCTCTACATCACGATCTGCATTGTCAAGTTGTGATAAACGTTTGTAATGGTTATGAACAGCCACTGACAAAGATCGTTTCGCACGCTCCTGACCAATGATGTATTGGTCCAAATATTCATTAATTTGTCGCGGTGTTAAAATAGACGTGAAGGCAGGGGAGGTTGAAGTAATTCGACGTCGCTCTTGTTTGAAAATATTTTGGCAGAGATCAGTGCAATTAGAACATACATAGATTTCATTTGGCCCTTCAACCATTGGACCAACTTCCCTTGAAGTTTTACCACAGAAGGAGCACGTTGTGACTTTTCGGCCACGAAACCCGTTATCGTCTCCGCCGCCACCACCAGCCCCAGAACCCCCGGACCCGCCAGCTGTTCCATCGCCATCACCAAGTGTTCCATCAAATGGAGTGTCTTGTCCCATCTTTGAAACTGGGACGTTTTTTTGGTCTGATTTCTTACTCATGTTGTTCCTGCTTCTCAATTCAAGTAGCGGCTCTGCGCCGGCTTCCGTTAATTATGGCATAAAATACGCGTTTGACTACCTAATTTGCTACGCTTTTCGCTCTTTATCCGGTTTAGATAGCTGTTTTTCAGATATCGGTCGTCGATGAAGTGAAGTTCATAACGTTTGGTCGATTATCGATCGCCTTGCGCGTTTGTATTCTTCATCACTCATTTTGCCTTCATCACGTAAATTTTTAAGTTCTGAAAGAGTAAATGTTGTCGTCTCTTTAAAATCAGTTTTTAACTTTTTTCGAAGGACAAGAATAAGCACTCCACCTGCAATCGTAAATATAAGAAGGACTAGCAGTGCTGGAAAAATCGCTGCAAATGAGCTTCCAAGAATCATTACGTTTTATTTGATGATTTCTTAGTCGTTTTTTTCTTCGTCTTCTTCTTTGAAGAACTCTTCTTTTTAGTCGTTTTTTTCTTTGCAGTGGGCTTGCTTGCAGGTTTTGAATCACCGGCTTGTTGTGCTTTCCACTCGTCAACGGGCATGTCTGTCACTGTGCAGGCGGCAACAAGTTGATCCGCTGCTTTTTCTTCTTTGACGACAGCTTGAATTTGTTGCAATTGGCCTTGCTGAGCAAGTTTATTTCTCATCTCTTCAGGACGTGTTCCGTTTTGCATTGCTATTTCAGCAACTCTTGCATTTACTTCCATTTCATTTACCGTGACATGGAAGTGCTCTGCAAGTTTCGTCAAAATAAAGTATGTCTTCAGACGCTTCTTTGAGTCTTCAGCTGAGCCACTGCGGACTCTTGCCACTTCTGCTTCAACCTCATCCATTGACATTCGCCCAGAGGATTGCAATTCAGTACGCATGCGTTGCAAATCTCTTTCCGCTTGCATGACACTGGTCTTTTCCGGAAGTTCCATTTCTACTCTTGTAGCAATTTCCGTTGTTGCCTGTTGACGCAATACTGAAGCTTGATCATTGTCTCTTCGCTGTTCCAGAGCTAGTTTTACCTGTTCCCTAACAATATCGTAAGACTCCAAGCCAAATGCATCAGCCAGTTCCTCGTCACTAATAGGAAGAATGCGAACTGCCTGTACAACATTGAATGTAATTACAACTTTCGCCCCACGAACTTCTTTAAGTTCGTGCTCTTCAGGTCCAGTTGTTTTTATTGTTAATTCCTCGCCAACAGAAGCTCCATCGAGAAGTTTGCCAAGATCATCGACAAAGAGTCCGAGGATTTCTCCTCCTTCGTTACTCGTTGGAACTGTTAGACGGGTTTGTTCAGTTTTGTAAAATGGCTCCTCGTTTCCATCTAGGTGGACAACTGCGGGGCCTATAAGGAATTCGCCTTGGGTTGCCTTACCATCAATTTCTTCAAGTTTGCCATTGCGGATTTTTTGACGGTCAATTTCATCAGAAATGTGATCTTCAGTGACATCTATAACTGGTCGCGTAAGTTTGATGTCATCAAATTCAGGAAGTTCGAACTCGGGCATAACTTCAACTTCAAGAGCAAAGGAGAGGGGTTTACCTTCTTCAAGAACAACATCTTCTGAGTTCCCTACTGGTTCTGGCTCACCTAAGGTCTTCAATTCAAAGGTGTCAATTGCACTTTTCCAAGCATCAGCAATTATCTCATTTCTAGCTTCGGTACGAAGTGATTCGCCAAACCGCTTTTCGATGATGTGTGAAGGCACCTTGCCTTTCCGAAAACCGGGTAAGACTGTTTGATTCATCAAAGAGCCCATTGATTCTTTGAGCTTTGAGGTGATCATATCAACCGGTACTGTAATGCTGACTCGCTTTCGAGCTGGACCAGCATCTTCAATTGATAAATCATACGGGGATGTCGCTGTAGTTGTCATATTGGTGAACCTTCTTTCGAACCGTATATATTAGCCGAAACGTAGCAATAATGCGAATATCGTGCCCATCTCTGATTTAATGATACTTGGGCAATCAGATCGTGTCTCATGCTAAAAGTAGATTAAATTGAAATCGCTATCGAATAAAAAGCATATCGGTATAGGTAGGCAGAGGCCAAATATCGCTTGGTATAGTTTCTTCAATCTGATCGGAAATTAGTCTGGCTTGGGACATCTCAGGAAGAATAGTGTTGCAAACATATTCTGCGCCTTGAAGATTGTTTTTCTGTGTGCTTTGAATCATAGTTTGCAAACTTTCCATGACACCTTGCAACTGTTCAGCCAACCTTGCCAAGTCTCCTAATTTAGCAGCAGAACGACTACATTCGACTGAAGCTTCGTGTGACGACTGCACTATCAAAGCAAGTTCTCCTTGATACCGTAACGCTGCTGGAAGGACCTTTGTGGAGAGCATCATCATAAGAATACGAGCTTCAATTCTGATAATTTTGTAATACTGTTCTAGCAACACTTCACTACGTGCAGTTAGTTCACGGTTACTTAAAACGTTATACCGATCAAACAGGTCCAATGCTTTTTGTGTTGCAAGTGCTGGGATTGCATCTGCAGTAGTTATCAAATTTGGAAGACCTCTTCTGGCGGCCTCTTCATGCCACTCACTTGAATAGTTATCACCATCGAAGATAACTTTTCGGTGATCACGTAGAACTTCTCGCAATAGTGCTCGAGCAGCGCTGTCCTTTTGTTCCTCTGATTCGCTCCCAGCAAGTGTCGATTCAAGTGAGGTTGCGAAGTAATCCAACGACTCGGCGATAATTGTGTTAAGAATAGTGTTTGGCCAAGCAATAGTTGACGTTGAGCCAACGGCTCTAAACTCAAATTTGTTCCCTGTGAACGCGAATGGGCTTGTCCGGTTTCGATCATCACTGTGCTTGTCCACAGAAGGCATAGTTTCGGCGCCAAGATTCAGAGTACCTTCTTCGTATGCTTCATTTGGTGAATCATTTTCAATTTGGTCAAGAATTCCGTTGAGCATCTTTCCAAGGTAAATAGACATGATTGCAGGGGGAGCTTCATTTGCGCCTAGTCTGTGATCATTTGCAGCAGATGCAATGGATGCACGAAGAAGATCGGCGTGCATATCAACTGCTCTAATGACAGCACATAAAAAGAGGAGGAAAGGCACGTTGTTATAAGGATCTTTGCCTGGACTTAGTAAGTTCTTTCCAGTATCTGTAGCAATTGACCAGTTGTTATGTTTTCCAGAGCCATTAACGCCTGCAAAAGGTTTTTCGTGTAGTAAGCATACAAAGCCATGTGCTTCGGCAGTAGTCTTTAAAATGCTCATCAAGAGCATTTGATGATCAGAAGCGACATTTGCATTTTCATATGAAGGAGCGATTTCGTACTGCCCTGGTGCAACTTCATTATGACGAGTTTTTACAGGGATTCCCAGCTCGTACAATTGTTGTTCCGCATCATCCATAAATGACAAGACACGCTCTGGAATTTTGCCAAAGTAGTGGTCATCTAGTTGGTGACCTTTAGGTGGAGGAGTGCCGATAAGTGTTCGCCCACATAGAAGTAGGTCTTCTCGGTTAGCAACAAAAGATTCATCAACTAGAAAATACTCTTGTTCTAAACCAAGAGTTGTAATTACTCGAGAAACAGAGGGGTCCTTGCCAAATATTTCTATTATTCGCATTGCTTGTACATTTACTACATCAATTGAACGAAGCAATGGTGTTTTCTTGTCGAGCGCTTCTCCAGTCCACGACACGAAAGCAGTGGGGATGCATAAAGTGCCGCCCTCTTCGTTTGGCATAATAAATGCAGGGCTAGTAGCATCCCAAGCCGTATATCCGCGAGCTTCCCATGTGTCGCGAATGCCACCAGATGGAAAACTTGATGCGTCTGGTTCGCCACGTATCAACATGTCTCCAGCAAATTCGGCAATTGCACCTTTTTCGGTGGGCTCAAGAAAAGCGTCATGCTTTTCTGCAGTGGCCCCGGTAAGTGGTTGAAACCAATGCGTGTAGTGGGTACACCCATTATCGATTGCCCACTCCATCATGCCGTGAGCAACGCTATTGGCAATAGCGGAATCAAGTGGTTTTGCTTTTCCCATCGTTTCCAGTAAAGAATCATAGACATCTGGCTGAAGGTATCTAAGCATGATGTCACCGGAAAATGTTCGACACCCATAATTATTGCAGTAGTCGTTAGTTTGCAAATCCGTTACATTTGACATAGTTATATGTTCCATTTTGAGGGCCTCCTGCCAATCATCTGTAGTATCTAATCTGATTGGCGTGCAAGCAAGGTCTATCTAAGAAATATCTGAAACAAATTGCTTCGCAGCTAGTGCCGCGTCCTTGGACTCATCCATTCTCCGAACAAGAGCAGACCCTACAATCGCAGCGTCTGCTGAAGCGTGCACTTGCTCCACGTGTTTTGAAGTTGAAATACCAAACCCAACCGCTAGTGGCAAATCTGTAACGGATCTAATTTCAGCGATACGAGTACTAAGTTCGGGCATTTCGTTTTGCTCTCCTGTGAGTCCAGTTCGAGCAAGAATGTAAAGGAATCCACTGGAAAGATTAGAAAGTTGTTCTACACGGCATAGAGGGGTCGTAGGGGCAACTAGCATTGAAAAAGAAGTGCCTATGGCTTCGCAGTGAGCTGATAGTGTCGCAGCATCAATATCATCAATATCAGGAATTATAAAACCATCTGCACCGGCTTCAGCAAAGCGATCAAGACATGCAGTCCCTCCACTTCTGCGGACGATGGAATAACTAACCATCGCAATCAGACCAACATCAACCTTGGATCGAACTCTGGAAATCATTCCAATTGCGTGGGCAGGAGTTACTCCTTTGCCAAGGGCTCTGTGCATAGCTTTCGCAATTACTGGGCCATCAGCAATGGGGTCACTAAACGGGATTCCAATCTCAATGATATCGGCGCCTGCTTCAGCCATCGCAACAATTGCGCCTTCACTTGTCTCAATCGAGGGGTCGCCCGCCACTAGAAAGGGCATAAGCTTTTTTGACTTCGTATCAAAAATAGTTTTGATTCTGTTCATTTCACACCTTTAGGACCGCCGTTTTTGATGTATTTCTCTTCAATCGCTAGTGTGAGATCGATATTTGTGATATTTGCTAAAGTCGCAAGCCAAGCACAAACATCAGCAAATTCTTCTTTCAAATTATCCAGATCGGGGTCTCCGCGTTCATATTTACCCAAAGCATGGGCTAATTCGCCAAATTCTTCAGACAGCCACAAGAACGTCTTAGCTATGCCCCGAGCGTCGTCAGTCGCAAAGTACTTTTTACGGATGAGTTGTTGAAACTCGCGTATTGTCATCTCCTGAGCCATATATGGGAAGGATAGCAGGTCCTTGAAGTTTCATTGTTCTTTATATTAATCAAGCAATATCAAGGGCATTCCCTTCCAAAACCCAATGAAATTACTATACTTATGTCTAAGTTATACTTTACGGTACAAATTGGACTTTAATTCTGTTGGTCTTTTCTTCTAAACTCCGAAATAAGTACTTGTATAACTGCACACGAGGACTCTACAGGAGATTAAAGATGTTCAAACTTTGTACAACAATAGGGCTATTCATAGTTGTACTCTCAGCAATGGGGTGTAACCAGCAAACTCGTCCGTATAGGTATAGGAGCGAATTCAGAGTCGCCCCAGTCCTTAATGTTAATAATCCACAATGGGTACGTGGACCTGTTCCATCAGCATACTTGCTTGGTAGAAGCCCAAATGAGGGTAACTACAATTATTACAATTCTGGCACTTGGGAAGATACTCGGTATCCAAGGTATAACGACCAGTACAGAGGTGCTGAAGGTAGATACTACGCTTGGGATCCTGACTACTACGATGAATCTCACTCAGCCGAAAGAGTCACAGTTGGCCGCAGAGAACTCGAACTCTCAAGGCGGATGGAAGTCGAAGATGATAATCGCAGAATAATTCTTCAGCGTCATGAAGACGAAAGAGCAACAGCCCGCGAAAAGGATATTGACGCGGTCACTCGAATAGTTGAAATACAGACAAGACGAGCAGTTCGTCCTGGTCGAACATATACAGTAGAGTAGAAATACAGATTGATGTACCTTAATTCTAGGAAAAACATAATGAATAAGAGTTTGTTACTAATTGGAACTGCCGTGCTTGCTTCTAGCGTAATTGGATGTGAAGGCTGGAATCACAGCAAAAGAATTCACTGGGAACAAGGCACCCCAGGGGCTGCTCACTGGAAGGTGAACAATGACCGTGATGCTCAAGATCACATCATGGAGTTGGACGACACCCCAACTTACTTACCTACCTTCGATGCGAATTATGAAAAGTCTGCGTACAACGCTGTCAGCCATATGCTTTCAACAGCACACCCACCTGCAGGGTTCTTCGAGGTGTTTAATCCCGATCGTCCAGTCCTTTACTCGACAACTGTAGATTTAAATGACTATTCAAACACAACAAACTTTGGCAGATTGCATGCCGAACTCTTTTCGGCTGCTCTGATTCAACACTGGCAAAATGATTTAGTGAAGATGACGTTAAGGCAAAGTTCAATTCCAATTATCCCTCAAGAAGGTGAATTCCTGTTATCTAGGGATATTCGCGAATTAACTTCAGACTACAACGCAGGGGCTGTGCTGGTTAGTACCTATTCCGTTGCTCCTGACAAGGTTTATTTGAACCTTCAACTTATCAATGTAGATTTCAACACCGTTGTTGCAGCAGTGAGTTACAGCATACCTCTTGGACCTAGAACTATTGGCATGTTAGAGAATGTTGAAATTCCTGCACATGCAGGGAGTTTTCTACAATGAAACTGGTTCTTTTACTGCTTCTGACCACATCACTTTCCATTGCGGGGTGTACTAAACAAACTACCGCACGATTAGGCAACCCTATGTATTTGCCTGATAATTGGCTTACCGTAAAGGCGACAGCTTGGCAATTTAGGGAACTTCCTGAACAAAGTCAAAATGATCTTATTAATTTACGAGCCAAGTTAGTTGAAGAACGTAATGGTCGCTACTACTCTTTTTACGGGCATCTTCGTCCAGAAGTTGTAGAAGAGATTAAGGCAACGAAAGAGAGCTTGAATGAAGCCTTTTTTGATTTGCAATATTCATCTGACGCTATTATGGCCTCAATTACTCCAAATCTCCGTGGGCTTTCAGATACTTACGCTGAAAACGAAGCTGGAATTGCAGTGACTAATAATGCGAACTCTCGCATGCTCGATGATGACGCTGTACGGCTCTTATTGCTCGATAAGCCATCACTTTTAAGCACTCATCCTGTAGTAGAAAATTAACCTTTTAAACTTTAGATACACCCGCCCGCAACTCAGTGGGCGGGTTTTTTTAATGCCTTCTGAAAAGATTGATGCAGTTGGCGCTTATCTTTGAAACCCTAAGTATTCAATGGAGGTAGAGGTTGATTGCAATGAACAATACTGACGACTCGAATCGCGAAACCTCTATTACTTTAACAATGCAAGACCAAAGTTGCGCTCTAGTTATAGGTGGAGACTTAAGACAAATAGAGGTGATTCGAGAATTCTGGCAGGCATCGATTGAAGCTATCAATAGTAATCCACCAGCACTTTGGATTAACTTTACTACTGTCGACTTTGCAGATACGAAACTCGCCGCGTGCATCATTGCTATTATGAAACGAGCATATGAAGTCGGAGTACAGGTCTATATAATTGGCTCAAAAGCAGTCTCTGAAATACTCCAACTGTGTAAATTCCCGCCACTAGAACAAATTACCAAGGTCGCGTGATTCTTCACTCCAATAATTGATGCAAAACGATGTCGGGTTCTCGAACTGTTTGTTCGTGTTCATTGCACACTGCATATTTGAATCCGGGGCGCAGGGCACCACCAGCAAAATTTCCGTCGGGGGTCATCGCTATAAAGGCGACTTGGTGTTCTTTTTTCAGGGGCCAACACTCAACCAGTCGAGCGAGGGTATCGTGAATTGCTTCTTCTGGTGATGCACCACGACCCATCAATTCCACAACGAGAAAAGCGCCAGAGATACCACTAATAAGTTCTCCGTGACCAGTTGCGGTTGCTGCACCCCGAAGTGGATCAACGTACAGTCCGTGACCGATGATTGGCGAATCACCAACTCGCCCCGGCACTTTCCACGCCATACCGCTTGTGCTACAGGAGCCCGCCATTGTTCCACCGGCATCAAGGGCAAGAGTTCCTATTGTGTCATGACTTCCGAAGAGTTCGCCGTGCCCATGATCAAAAGGAGCAGGGGGCGTCGCCTGTGCATTTGATTTTTTCCAATGTTCCCACTTTGCTTTTGCGCGGTCTGAGCAAATGTTTTCTGATGGCAATCCGTGAGAATTCGCAAAATCATCAGCAAGCGAACCAACAAGCATCTTGTGCTCAGTTTGCTCCATCACGAGACGAGCAGCAGTTACTGGGTGGAGATGGCGTTCCATTGCACATACCGCTCCGCTTTGCGGTGGTGAAAGCATCACTGCAGCGTCAAATGTACAACGGCCTTCGCGGTCGGGCAACCCGCCAAAACCGACCGAGTCAATCGACTCGTCTGTCTCTGCAGCAATCGCGCATGCTTCAACAACGTCCAATGCGGAACCAACTGTAGCAAGTTTCGGATATTCGGCTTCAATAATGGGAAGCGAAAACGACCACGTGGAAATGAGCAGCGGAGATGTCACTGCGAAGTATTCTCAAGTTGTGCCAGTGCTTCATCTCGTAGTGATTGCAGTTCAATCACCTTTTCATGTGTATCACCCATTTCTGCAATAACGAGTGGAATAATTTTGTCCAAAATTTCCAACGCTTCAGAATGCAACCCATTCTCGGAACAGAGCAACGCAAGGTGTGATTCATAACGTACGATAGTAAATGGATCGGCTTCATTCATTTCTATATCAGTTCGAATTGCATCAAACAAGATATTGAACAGCGCTAACCCGTGTTCAGTGTCATCTACTTGAAAATAGGAACTTGCAAGGTGATAGGTCCATATAAAGAGTTGCGGGGCACTTGAGCCATGCAATTGGATATGACGTGAAATAAAATCGTCAGCAACCTCAGCAGCATCTGGGTGAGAATTAAGAATGTATGCCTGCGCCTTGATGAATCTCATGCCATCTACCCCTTGTGACAACTCTCCAGCTTGCGAAGTGAGAAGGTCATCAACGGCTTCTTGCCAGAGTGGCTCGCCTTCTTCAAACTTTCCTTGCATCATCAGGGCGTACGCCAATGACCCGACCGTATTCGTTCTTGAAAGTGATGGTCCTTCTGGCAAATCTTGCATATTCTGTTGCAATAAAGTGACTGCTTCTTCAAACCTATTTTGACTTACAAACAACTGCCCAAGTGTTGATCTATATTTGATTCCACTTAGGTGGTTGCTGCCAAGTACTTCAGTGTATATCTCGATTGCCTCTTTGAGCAGTGACTCTGCTTCAGGAATACCCCTATAGAAGTATATGGCCCCTAGCGCACCGGCAGCTTCTGCTGTTCTATAGTGATTGGGTCCATAAATCAGTGCAGCATCTTCATACACCTGTTCAAGAATAGGGACGGATTCCTCAATCCGCATTACTTGATACAAGCAACTCGCCAAAACCAATCGTGCATCAATCGATGTCGGATGAAGTGCACCAAGTTCTTCATTGACAAGAGGTAATAACGTTTCAATTGATTTCAAACTCTCTTCTAAAAGTGGACGGGTCTCTTCGCCAGCACCAGAAAGCATGTGACTAGTAAAAAGCGCACCTGCCAGACCTACTTTCGTGTCAAGTTCGAATTCTCGAGAGACAGAAGCACCGCCGTCGATTTCTTCCACAATTTCACGCAACAGTGCTAACGCATTTTTATGATCATTGGTAAAGCCCATGATTTTCGAGAGAACATTTTTTGCTTCTAGGGTTTTATCTGAAAGTGCACCATACTCAGAAGTCAACCCTTCGATAACCTGATCTATAATTTCCCTTGCTTTAGAAGAGTCACCCAGATCTAAAAGCACCTTTGCATACGCCAACGAAGTCTGGAGCCAATCCGAATTTCGCATGGCACTATCATTCTGCAAAGAACTATTAATCTCTAAGGATCGTTCAAGTTGTATTTTCGCAGTTTCTAAATCACCAATTTCCCATAGTAATTTTCCAATCGTGTACCGAGATCCGTATTCCAAATAAGGCAAATCTTTAAATCGTTTCGTGATTTCCTTCGTTGCTACCAGTGCAAGTTCGTGAGTGGTGAGCATTTTGCCTTGAGCATTTCGAGGGACACCCAGTGAGAGGAGGTTGCCCGTAAACGCGGCGAGTTCCTTTAACATTTTTGAAGCAACGTATATATCTTCATATGTCTCCTCTAATTCTTCGTGTGCAATCTCAAGCTCAAGCAAGGCTTTAGAAACTTTTTCTTCAGCAGCAACAGCACGATCCCTATCAACGATTGCTTTTGTCTCAGCTTGCGAGGCGCGAATACTTGAATACACACTCACGACAGTTGCGAGCACAAGTGCAACTGCAATCGTCATCACTGTCGCAACAATTCCTCGGTTACGGCGTGCAAACATTTTGAGTTGGTAGACCATGCTCGCACGTCTTGCATGAATAGGCTCGTTCTCAAGGAAGCGTGTGATGTCCTGACCAAGTTCATAGGCAGATTGGTATCGTCGATCTCGATCCTTCTCCATTGACTTGCTGACAACTGTTTCAAGGTCTCCGCCAATACCATCAGAGATGGTTGTCATCTTGGTCGGTTGTTGTTCGCGGATTAAACGCGTTGCTTCATAAATGGGAATCGAAGACAAATTGTATGGAGGTTGCCCAGTGAGCAATTCATACAAAATCACGCCAAGAGAGTAGACATCACTGCGAGCATCAATCAAGTCTGGATCTGCTTCGCATTGCTCAGGGCTCATGTATTGCACAGTGCCAATTAACTGCCCGACATTTGTTTGCAACGTTGTCACCGCCATGTCGGAATCCGTTGCTCGAGCAACACCGAAATCGATAATTTTAGGGTTGCCTGAACTGTCTACTAAAATGTTATCTGGTTTTAAGTCGCGATGAATAATGCCTTTTAGGTGCCCATGATGAACAGCATCGCAGACCTGCTCAAAAAGAATCAAGCGGTCACTGACGTTCAAATCTTTTTGTTTTGCATATTCAAGCAGTGTCTTCGCTCCAACAATGTATTCCATCGCAAAGTAGGGAACTCCGCCAGTGCCATCATCATGCGTCCCTGCTTCGTAGACCTGCGCGATGCAAGGATGACTAAGTCGTCCTAGAATTTGTGATTCATACTCAAAACGGCGCATCGCACTTCGAGACGTCACTCCCGAACGCATAACCTTAATTGCGACTTTCCTGCGAGGACTTTCCTGAATCGCCTCATACACTGTCCCCATGCCACCAGAACCAATCACTCTTCTCACTTTGTACTGACCTATTTCTCGTGGCATACCGCTGCGAGATTGTTCTGGTAAAGATTCTAAGGTCTCTGCATCAGGATCAGTAAACTTGTCTTGATTGTTCGTCATTGTTGAATTGTAATCTATGGTAGGATTTTAGAATGTCAATACCTGTAACAACTACATTTGAATTCGATGGACACACAATAACTGAGTATAAGGGGATTGTGAGGGGAATCGTTGTACGCTCACCCACCATTGTGCAGGGTATTCTTGGTGGGCTTAAGAACATAGTAGGCGGGAAAATTGGGGCCTACACCGAAATGTGTGAACAGACCCGCCAAGATGCGTATGCAGAATTACTCAAGCATGCAGAAGAACTCGGCGCAAACGCAATCGTTGGTTTTCGATATGACTCTTCCGATTTAAAAGATTCTTCGACCGAAGTACTTTGTTATGGCACAGCCGTTGTGATTGAGAAAATATAACCTGCAAGTTTATTTTTTATTCGTCGTGTGTAACTCGTGCCCTAACACACGCCTCGCCTGA
>JACNLO010000037.1 GCA_014381555.1 Planctomycetota bacterium
TAATAGTAGGGAAATGCAGGAAGGAATACAAGGAAAATATGTGGGATTCAAGCAGGATTCGTTGCCGCGGGCCTGCTTTGCAGTCCCGCGCCACTCGAGTACTGTGGGCGTGCTTTGCACGCCCGAGCATGGCAGTAGCCATGCTCATGGCCTACTTCCACGAAGAAAAAAGCGATTTCGCTGAAAGTGAAAGTGCTTTTATTCTTCAAAGGAGTTGGCACTTTCAAAAAGTGTGCATGAAACGAAGTTTCCGCTGTGGCGAATGTATGTACTTTTCAGGGACTCGTTGCCGCGGGCCTGCTTTGCAGTCCCGCGCCACTCGAGTACTGTGGGCGTGCTTTGCACGCCCGAGCATGGCAGTAGCCATGCTCATGGCCTACTTCCACGAAGAAAAAAGCGATTTCGCTGAAAGTGAAAGTGCTTTTATTCTTCAAAGGAGTTGGCACTTTCAAAAAGTGTGCATGAAACGAAGTTTCCGCTGTGGCGAATGTATGTACTTTTCAGGGACTCGTTGCCGCGGGCCTGCTTTGCAGTCCCGCGCCACTCGAGTACTGTGGGCGTGCTTTGCACGCCCGAGCATGGCAGTAGCCATGCTCATGGCCTACTTCCACGAAGAAAAAAGCGATTTCGCTGAAAGTGAAAGTGCTTTTATTCTTCAAAGGAAGTGGGCCATACAGGACTCGAACCTGTGACTTCTTCGGTGTAAACGAAGCGCTCTAGCCAACTGAGCTAATGGCCCTAACAGTTTCAGAACGTACTTGTAGTAGTTGGTCGAACTGCCCGATTAAAATTCGGGGGCGTACGGTCTGAACGGCTCTATTGTACCAGTTTCTTCGCTGTAGAGGATAGCACGGTGCATGCCAAGTCGCGAAGCATCTGGCATATCGATAAGGTTCGTGGAATCATTGGCTCCCATTTGTAAAAGCACCCGCATATCAAATTCTCTTAGCGCCTGACGGTCAAACGTCCGGTTTAAGTTTGCAAGGGTGTCCGTTGAACAAATCACGTGCATTCCAAGAGTTGGACCTTCCTTGAGCAACTCAGTGAAAATTTTGCTTGGAGTTTTTGCCTTTTCTTCGTCGTTCATCGAGAAACCGTAGTCATCCTCGTCACGACGAAGATCTCTAAAGCGGTGCAAAGCATTCACAATAAAGTAGATGACTGGAGCATCTGTTGCTCCAACTTCGATTCGCTTTTGTAACTCTGAATCAATTGAAGCCATTGCTTCTGGGATATCGCGCAACCCAACAAGTTTTGGCTTATTTATCAAGCCATCTATTGCGGCAGGAAGAGTAGCTGAGTGGGATTGATCTTGCGGAGCTCCATCAAGAAGTATGAATGAAACGTCTTCGGGAGCGTATTGTTTATCAAGTGATCGCAATGAACTGGCAATCAGATTCGTCGTTATCTCGTCTTGTTGCCCGACAATGAGAAGATTACTTGCTGAAGCCATTCGGAACGTTGCTGAGGTGTCTTCCTTAATTGCCATCGCGCCGCCAAGCCATGCTTTTGCAGAAAGTGGTTTTGATACTTTTTCTAAACTATTAAACTTTGCATTTTCATGAAGATAAACCGGTTGATTTCCTTCGTAGACAACCATCTCGCGTGGTGTGCCATTGTCTCTGACGGCAAGGTTTTCAAGAAAAACTTCTCGCTCACTGTCAGTTATCCACACAACTTGGAAAGGGCTGTTGCCTTCAATGTTTCCAGCGGCATCGTTATAAATTGCTTCGCCGGGTCTTGAAAGCAATCGGGCAGCAGCGTTATCTTCGTTGAGAATAATGTAACTGTCTTGCTCGGAACATTGCAATGCAACCCGAACAGCCATTTGTCCCATCGTTGAGCGACTAAGGGTGTACGCACCGTCTAAGGTTTGTGAACCCATGATTGCATGGATACCAAATGCACGACCTTGCCTTACAAGTCGGTCAAGCAATAGATTTGCTTCTTGTGCAACACGGTCATCGTCAATGAAGAACTCCTGAAATTCATCGATGATAAGTAAAATGCGAGGCATACGGTCGCTTGATTTTTTTCTGAACCCTGCAATGTCTTGTACGCCTTGCTCTCGGAATAATTCACCTCTGCGTTTAAGCTCTGCATCAACTCGTTGCAGCACGCTTATGCCAAACTCTCGATCACTTTCAACGGCAACGACGCGAGCGTGTGGCAACTTGTGCGTTGCGTACGTTTTGAATTCGACACCTTTCTTAAAGTCGACAAGATAAAACTCGACCTCATCAGGGCTGTACCAAAGCGCAAGGTTTGTGATTAATACGTGGAGCAGTGTGGACTTGCCAGATCCCGTCTTGCCCGCAATAAGTGCGTGTTGAGCGGTGCCTTTACCAAGCGTAAGGTTCTGTAATTTTGTTGCACCAGATCGACCCAAAGGAATCGCAATCTTTTCAGAAGTTGAGCGTGACCACAGATTTTCAGTAGATGGTGCGATGACACCAAAAGGAACTTCAACACGGTGCGTGCTGTCTGCAGTTTCGCCAACCTTTTTAACTATGGCTGTGGTGGTGTTTTCATCTGGTGGAAATTCAAGATTGAGCGGTAATTCTCGCAACTCATCTTCGTCTATGCAAAATGAGTTGTCCTCTTCAACAATGCGAAAAGGAATGCGTTGAAACGTGTCTTCATCAATGCCGGATGGAAGTGGAATAGAAAGATCGCGATGAACAATAACGTACACTCCACACCTTGCTCCACTTGTGACAATACTAGCGAGCCGTTTTGCCGCAAGTTCAGAAAAGTTGTTGGGTAAGTCTGCGATTACTAAAAATCGGTATGGCTCTGCAATTTCGCCAGCTTTTTCATTATAAGCATCGATAGATTCAAATTCATTACGCAAGTACTTTTGAATAACAGTTTCCATATGCTCAGTAAGGCGAGCAAGTTGAGCTTCAATATGTCTTGGCTCTGTCCACGCTCGGTCGAGGAGTTGCGAATCTTCGTAATCTGCCAAGTGCATAACCCCTGCAAAACTTTGCCCAAGACTTACAGGGTCTATAAGTGTAAACTTTGCTTTGCCAGGAGGGATTGCAGTGAGGATTCGCATGATTGCGTTTTGAATAATCGTAATGCTTCTCTCTCGTTGTTTGCCTGATGAGGAAACAAGAATGGATGCATTGCCAGGCAACGTAGATCCTACTGGGATGGATAAGTTTGATTCGATCGGAAGCGATAAGTTTTCGCTCGTAGGCAGAACTCCAGCAACAGTTACGAGGTCGATGGCAAGGTCACCGATTGGGATGGTCGTGCTGGACTCTGTTTTTGGATTCCATGAAACCCACTCTGTATTCCAAGTGGGATGTTCATTGGATTTTGTCTCAATTTGCACGTTGCAGTCGTCTTGAAAAGCTTGAAGTTCCTCAGTCCATCGTTTGGTGAGCCGTTCCATTGTGTCATGGTGGTCCGCCTGAATCGATGCCATGCTTTGTGTAAACTCTTTTTGTATCCTTGAACGTTCGGTATCTTTTTGCAGGTCGAGTTCTGCCATAGTTGTTTCGTATGTTCGTAGTGCGTCAGCCTCATCCTGTTCAACTCGAGATGCTAAAGTTTTTGCTACTGCTTCAAATCGAGTTTTTTCTTTTTTAATATCTTTCTTTGAGAGCCGGTTGATTTCACTGAGTCTCGGTTTATATCTGTCTTCAGCTTTTTTAATTTCGTTGTCGCGGTTTGTTGTGATTGCTTTTTCTTTTGCTTTGCGTTTTATCTCTGTTGTTTCAATTGAAATAACGAATGCTTCTTTTGCAAGTGAGATATTTTGATTGAACTCATTGTGTTTTTTTCTAACGGAGTTCTTTCCAGAAGCAAATGTAGTAATGAGTGCAAGGATTGAAACCACCATCGCGCCAATTGGGATAGCAAAAAGAGAAAGTGAAATTTCCCAGTCTGTGTAGGCTCCAGAAACAGCGATGGCGCCCGCAGTTACAATGCAGACAATGAAGGCAGGGCGTAAGCCGACGAACCACTTTGCTTTTGGGTCAGATTGAATCGCACGAAGGGCTTTGGAAGCAGCGTCTGTGTACTCTTCCATGGTTTTTTCAACCTTGGGGACAGTGCCTGTTTTTTGTTTTGTGTGGGATTGGCGTAATTTTGAGAGTGTCTTCGGAGCTTCTTCGCACAAATCCAGTAATTTTTTGTTTGTTTTCTCAAATGATTCAACAACTTTATATGCATGTTTTCGGGGTTCAGAAATTGCACCTTCATACACAGATTCTGCAAGCCAAATTGCATCGTTTAGTTTTGTTTGATTATGTTCATGAAGTTCTTCTGCTTCAAGTTCGATTTCGGTTACACGAAGGTCGTGTTTATTTTTAAGTACTTCTGGCTCAACTTTACGTCGTTTATCTGTTTTTGCAAGAGCTGCATCTCTATATTGAATTGCTTGGTTGCTTTGCTCATCGTAGAGTTCAGAGCATTGTTCAAGTTGGGTTGCCTTCTTTCTTTCAGCCTCGACTTTATGTAAGTCTATACGTTCTCGTAAATCACCCTCTTCACTTGCTGTTTCTTGAATAAGTACTCGCAATGCTGTGAGTTGTTCTTTCTGATGTTTGAGGGTGGAGTTAGTCATAATATGAGTAGAGATGCATGTCCCCATGGAATTATATTTCATGGGGATTGTATATCGTTACGAGCAATCACTTTGAGCTCTCGAAACTGATTCCCCTATCGATTCCATAGCACGAATTGCAGAATTGACCGAGTCGAGCAGGGGGTTGATGTGCTTTTCTTCAATTCGTCTGCTGACGGGGTCGTCCCACAACTCAGTCGCCTGATTCCATTGATAAATCAGAGTTTTTGTCGCTTTCGTTAGTTGTGCTGTCGCTGTTTGCATGCTCATCGTTTATGTATTCCGTTTGTTCTTCGCCCTTGCGTGCGATTGATGTTGTTTGGGTGGTGGTGAGTTCTTCAGTTGCAGAGGTCGATTTCGTTGAGAGATATTGTTCAAGAGTTGCTATCGATTTCTCGATGAGATGAACTGTCTTTTGAGCACTTCCATCAAGTGCTGAACTCAGTGGAGAGAGTTCGCTTCTATATTCGTTGCTACTGCGCTCAAATGTCCTTGACCAACGATTTGTTTGCTTTAGTTTTTGGCGGGCGTGAGCAACTTCTTCCTTACGTTTACGCACAAGTTGAATTTGGTCAGTTGGCCCTCG
Organism: Planctomycetota bacterium; assembly: GCA_014381555.1. Lineage (GTDB taxonomy): Bacteria > Planctomycetota > Phycisphaerae > Phycisphaerales > SM1A02. Next base: position 5,166 of record JACNLO010000037.1, read on the forward strand.
AGGGTTGTCTGGTTGAGAAATTTTTGCCCGATAGAGTTCGTTTTTTGCTTGTGCAAGTTTTTCCTCAGCTCTTCGTGTTTCTTGAATCCAATGCGCAGGTTGCTGTGATTGAAGCCAAAGCTGTATTCGCATAACTTCCGAGTCGCTTGTTGAGACGGCTCGCTTTGCCTTGTCAATGAAGTGGATAAGTGCAACGCGAAATTCTCGCAATGCCTCTAACGAACGAACATTTGCTGATTTTGCCATGTGTTACCGTTGCTGAAGGTAGTCCTCGATGCGCTGCGCTTTGCGAAGCAAGAATGGGATTTGTTCTGCTGATGATTTAGAAAAACGGTCCATCGCCTTGACCGTGAAATCAAACTCTTCTTCAAACTTACGTTGTTCTTGGTCACGCCAGCTTTGTGAAAGGGATGCCATTCTCGATCGCATCACTTGAAGTTGATGAGTTAAATCGTCATTAAACCGTTTTAGATCATGAGCGAATCGTCTAATTTCTTCGGGGTCTGCAATTGCTTTTGCCATTAGTACATATCCTTTATATATTAAGGATACACCCCAAACCACCATGAGGTTGGAAATTATGCAGAAATGATGCTTCTAGCATTAAATCTCGGGTGTATTTACCTAGCAACAGCGAGTTCTACAGTTGGTCTACCAACAGAGTAGTAGTTAAATCCATAACTCGCCATCTCGTTTCTTTTGTACAAGTTGCGACCGTCAAACACGACTGGGTCGTTAAGAATAGTCTTTAATCGTGCAAAATCAGGGGAACTGAACTCTGACCATTCAGTACAAATGACAAGCGCATCTGCTTGATTGGCTGCATCATACATGTCTTTGAAAATCTCAACTTCAGGGACTTCGTGACGGAATGTTTCCCATGCTTCTGGGTCAAAACCAGTTACTTCTGCACCAGCTTCGATTAAAGTTTTTGCAATATCAATCGAAGGAGCATCTCTGACATCGTCAGTGTTTGGTTTAAATGCTAAACCCCAGAGTGTAACCTTTTTGCCAGTTAGGTCGTTGTTAAAGTGTTTTAGGATTCGATCTGCAAACCACCTTCGCTGGCGTTGGTTAAGGTTGTGCACGGCAGTGTTAACAAGGCAGGGAGCATTTGCGTCATCACCCATCTCCATTACTGCTAACGTGTCTTTTGGGAAGCAAGATCCACCGTATCCGATGCCCGGCTTGAAGAATTGGTTTCCGATTCGGCTATCTGAACACATGCCAGTGCGAACACGTTCAATATTTGCACCGTTGCGTTCGCAGAGGGAAGCAATTTCATTTATAAAACTGATTTTACATGCGAGCATAGCGTTGGATGCGTACTTCACCATTTCTGAAGAGTGAATATCAAAGAAGAAAATTGGGTGCCCATCACTTATAAATGGAGCATATACCTTCTCTAAGAATTTTTTAGCTCGGTCATCTTCCACGCCGCAAACAACACGGTCAGGATTCATGAAGTCGTCGATTGCATTTCCTTCGCGTAAAAACTCAGGACAGTTTGCTATTGAATATTTCCCTTTAAGCCGCTCTGCAACTTTGTGTGTTGTTCCAACTGGGACGGTGGATTTCACCACGACAGTTGGCGGTTCATCAAACGAGTCGAGTGAATCAGAAATACTGTCGGCAACTCCCATAACGTGCGACAAATTGCAACGACCATCTTCTCCTGTTGGAGTTCCAACGCAAATGAAAATGATGGAAGAATCGCAATAGGCTGTATTTGGGTCATCTGTGAAATGAAGCCGGCCTGCATTAATTGACTTTGTCATCATTTCAGAAAGGCCAGGTTCAAAGAAAGGCGCTTCGCCCTTGCGTAGAGTTTCAACTTTCTTAGGGTCAATATCAAGGCACGTCACATTATTCCCCGCATTAGCGAAGCAAGTACCTGTGATTAAGCCAACGTATCCAGTACCAACAATTGTTATTTTCATGACTTCATTATACCCTTTTCGAGGTCCAATAGATATTGTTTTCTCTTAAGCTCCATGCCTTCCAAATCAGTTGAACCCGAATACCCGTGCAAATGTCCAGTGCCCGAAATGACACGGTGGCAGGGAGTGATGAGAGTGAGAGGATTTTTTCGCATTGCTTGCCCAGCTGCTCGCATAGCTTTGGGTGAGCCAGCATGTTTTGCCAGTTCTGCATACGTTATCGTTTCTCCGTATGGAATGGCTCTGCACGCTACCCAACACTTTTGGGTAAATGGTGTGGAATCGGGAATTGGTGCATCAAATTTCTCTACGAGTTTTCCGTCAAAATAATCTGCAAATTGCTGGGCTAGTTTTTTTGTTGGTTCCTTTTCGGAGACATGTCTCCCAAAGTCGCAAAACAATTCGCCATCAAAATACCCAAGAGATATTGGACCTACTTTGGTTTCAATAATCATTTGACAATTCTGAAATCAGCAACAAGTGGTAGGTGATCAGATAGTTTTGCAGTGTCTTCTGCTTTGAGATTTTTTTCAAATGATGTTTTTTTGTCAATATCAGCAGTGTCAAGTACAAAACTATTGACGAGAGTAAGTGTCTCTGGTGAGTACAACATCCAATCCAATCTTCCTGGGGTAAACGAACTTGCCGTGTCTGACCAAGTTGCGTTGAGTCTCATGTCTGGCTGGAACGCGTCAACAATAGCAAGTCTGTTTGCTTGAACAATTTCTAGGGGTTTGGTTGTTCCAACAAGATTCCAATCGCCTGCGATAACAAATCTTGGTGACTGCATATTATCAATGATTGATCGAATCGATTTTGCCTCTTCCTGTCGCTGTTCTTCAGCTTCACCGGTAGGTCCTCCGCAACACCTGAGGTGGAGTGAAATAAAGTTAATTGGCTTTTCTTTTACATAGATAGCGCCAACAATTATTTTTTGTTTTGCGATACATTCGAAGATTTTTGATTGGAGTGAGGTAACTATCGCACTTTTTAGTTTGTGATGGCGCTCGGTTCCGCTACTTGTGCTTGTAGCAGCCGTCCAGTTTCCTCCAAGTGCTGCATTGATAAAATCAGTGATTGTTGCGGGAGTGTCATCACCATCGAGTTCTTGCAAAAGCAAGACGTCAGGTTGAAGGGCTTTTAAAATGCGAGCACTTCGTTCGGTGTCATCTAGAAGGTTCCCGAATTGGACATTCCAACTTACTACCCTTAAGTCTCCTTTTGGCGTAAAAAGAGCTTCACATTGTTTTGTAGGAAAGGTGGTCTTTGGTTTGTTGACTCTAAGTTCAAACGAAGTGGCTGCAGTTGTTGGCGCGAAGACGACTCCAGCATCGTATGGAGAAATCCATTCATCACCTTTTTTGCAGGAAACCCCGTAACCCTTACCCTTTGGTGAGAAGAAAACAGTGTACTCTCCAATCTCTACAACCTTTTGCTCGGGCAACTGTTGCAGGCACGCTTCGCTAGGGAGTTCTATGAGTTGATACACGAAGTAGTCATCTTCTTGATGGGTGACACCATCTTCCCAATCATGGAAGGAACCATCGATTTGGATGGGAGAAAGAGCAAGGCAAAGTATTGGAAGAATAAGCATAGTGTGTGTAGAATACACGGTATGACGAATACAACTGAATTACCAATTTTAGACCCATTGTCACTAGAACTCCTTCGTGTTCTTGAAGTTTCTGATGCTCAAGTTGCAACAAGCATGGAAGCAGAAGCTAGGCGACAACAATATACGCTTGAATTGATTGCATCTGAAAACCATGTCTCTCCTACTGTGATGCATACAATGGGGTCGTGGCTTACAAATAAATATGCTGAAGGGTATCCTGGGAAAAGGTATTACGGTGGATGTGAACATCACGATGCCATTGAGGATTTAGCACGAGATCGTGCTAAAGAGTTGTTTGGTTGTAAGTTTGCAAATGTCCAGCCACACAGTGGTGCTAATGCAAATGTCGCTGCGTTTATGGCATTATGTAAACCAGGCGACACGATTCTTTCCTTGCCAATAAGTTCTGGTGGTCACTTGAGCCATGGTTTGAAACCAAACTTTTCAGGCACATTTTACAACATTGAAAGTTACGAACTTGACAGTGATACCGAAACACTTGATTACGACCATATTGCTGCTCGTGCAATTGAAACAAAACCCAAGATGATTATTTGCGGGTACAGCGCCTACTCACGAACAATTGATTTTAAAAGGTTCCGTGAAATTGCAGATTCAGTCGGGGCATATTTGATGGCAGACATAGCACATATTGCGGGGCTAGTTGCAGGCGGGCAACATCCTTCGCCATTCCCTCACGCTCATGTTGTCACAACGACGACTCACAAAACACTTCGGGGTCCTCGTGGTGGTTTGATTCTGACGAACGATGAAGAGGTTGCAAAATTGGTTGATCGAAAAGTGTTTCCTGGGAGCCAAGGTGGCCCATTGATGCACATTATTGCAGCAAAAGCCGTTGCTCTTGGTGAAGCATTGCAACCATCTTTTAAAACATACGCAGCGAATGTTGTTGAAAATGCTGCAGCCCTTGCAGAAGCTCTTGTAGAACATGGATATCGATTATGCAGTGGTGGAACAGATAATCACTTGATGCTCGTTGATCTACGACCGCGAGATGAAAATTTAACGGGATCTGATGCTGAAGATTGGCTTGGTAGCGCTGGGATTGTTGTGAATAAGAACGGTATTCCAAACGACCCTCGCAAGCCGATGGTGACAAGCGGGTTACGCCTAGGAACTGCTGCATTGACAACTCGTGGTTTAAATTCCGACGACATGCGTACGATCGCTTCGATGATTGACCGCGTTCTTGCAAGCGGTGGTGACGAAGAAGTTTGCAATGCCGTTAATGCTGAAGTCCGTGAATTGTGTGAGCAACACCCATTGTATGGGCATTGATGACTGCGCCAGTATTCAATATAGTTTTGCTTAATCCACAAATCCCAAATAACACTGGGAACATTGGTCGTACTGCGATGGCGACAGGTTGTCGATTGCACATAATTCATCCAATAGCTTTTGACATGGATGAAAAAGCAGTACGAAGAGCTGGCTTAGATTATTGGCACTTGCTCGATGTGAGAGAGCATGAATCTTGGGAAGCGTTTTTGGAGCAGGAAAATCCTGACCAACTTTGGCTGTTTACGACAAAAACAAATCGCACTCTTTGGGACGCTGAGTTTTCAAAAGGTGATTACTTGCTTTTTGGAAGTGAACAACATGGAGTGCCTAAAGAAGTGCACGATTTTATTGGGGTAGATGGTAGTTTGACATTGCCGATGGTCAATGATGCTCGGAGCTTAAACCTCGCTACCGCTGTCTGTGCTGCGGTTTATGAGGGAATTCGTCAACTTTCCGGCTCATAAACACTGCCAAAATGCTATAGTCTGATGTCTAACAACTAATATTCATCCCACTATTTTTGGAGACGAGAAGACCATGGCAAAATACACAACTACTGATATTCGAAACATTGTGATGACCGGCGCTGCTGCCGCCGGAAAGACGACCCTTGTTGAAGCAATGCTTCATATATCGGGAACCATTGGTCATATTGGTAGTGTTGAGCAGGGGAGCACAGTGTGCGACTTTGATGATTTAGAAAAAGAATATACCCACGGGATTGATAGCGCAATTATTCACTTTGATCACAACGGTGCGCATGTAAATATTGTTGACACGCCAGGAAGCCCAGGTTTCTTAGGCAAAGCAATTGCAGCATTGCCAGCTGTTGAAACTCAGGTCATCATGATTGATGCAGGCTCAGGGATTGACACAATTACTCGTAAACTATTCACGGTTGGTAAAGATCGGAATTTACCACAGGTGATTTTGATTAATAAAATGGATCATGCTGAAGATTTAGGTAGCTTACTTGAGCAAATACAAAACACATTCGGAACTGTCTGTCGACCTGTAAACTTGCCAACAGATGGTGGTAAAGGTGTGATTGATTGTTTCAACAATGCAGATGGCGATTCAGATCTTGGAGATGTTGCCGATTTTCATACTGGAATTGTTGATCAAGTTGTTGAGATTGATGAAGAACTTATGGAATCATACTTGGAGCAAGGCGAAGTAAGCCCTGAGCAATTACATGGTCCATTCGAGGCAGCATTACGCCAAGCACATTTGGTTCCTGTGATGTTTATGACTGCAAAAGAAGATGTAGGCGTGAAAGAATTCATGGACTTCATAGCTGCTCTCTGTCCTAACCCTCTTGAGGGTAACCCAAGAACTTTCATTATTCATGAGGGTGATGAGCAAGAAGAATGGCATTCAACGAATGACGGAGATCACCCCGTTGCTCACGTATTTAAAGTTTCTTCAGACCCTTACGTTGGAAAGTTATGTGTTTTCCGTGTTCATCAAGGTGAATTGAGTTCAAGTGTGCATCCTCGTGTTGGAGACATCAAAAAACCACTACGTTTGAGTCACGTTTTTAAATTGCAAGGCAAAGACCACATAGAAGTTTCAGAAGTTATTTCAGGTGATATCGGCGCTGTAGCTAAAGTGGACGAATTACATTACGGAAGTGTGATGCATGATGCTTCACTTAGTGAACAGATGAAAATTAAGCCGTTGCCAATGCCTAAGCCAATGTACGGACTTGCAATCGACGCAGCAAATCGAAACGCAGAAACTAAACTCGGCGAAGCGCTTGCGAAGTTACGGGCGGAAGATCCAACCCTTGAAGTTGATCGAGTTGCTGCAACAGGTGATCTTGTCTTGAGAGGTTTAGGAGATATTCACTTGCGAGTAAAACTTCGTTTAATGAAGGATAGATATGGAGTAGAAGTAGAAACTCGAACTCCAAAAGTTGCATATAAAGAAACAATTACAGCAAATGCTGATGGACATCATAAACATAAGAAACAATCAGGTGGCTCAGGTCAGTTCGGAGAAGTGTATCTTCGCGTTGAACCATCAGTAGGTGAAGAAACGGAATCATCTGCAGATGGCTTTGTCTTTGTTGATGATACTTTCGGCGGATCAGTGCCAAAACAATTTATGCCTGCGATTGAGAAAGGCGTGAAATCGGTTATGTCAGATGGTGCGATTGCTGGCTACCCAATGTATAACATCAAAGTGACCGTCTATGACGGAAAACATCACGCAGTTGACTCAAAAGAAATTGCGTTTATGACGGCCGGGAAAAAAGCATTCATCGAAGCAGTCAAAAAGGCTAAGCCAGTCCTTCTTGAACCATTTGTGAAGTTACATATTTCAATTCCAACTGACATGATTGGTGATATCTCTTCTGATATCTCAGGTCGTCGAGGTCGAATTTTGGGCACAGAAATGTTGCCCGGTGATCAGGCCCTACTTGAAGCGGAAGCACCTTTGTCAGAAGTGATGTCGTATACGAATCAGTTGAAATCAATCACAGGCGGCACGGGTTCATTTGAAATGGAATACTCTCACGATGAACGAACTCCTGCAAATGTGCAACAAGAAGTTGTGAAGGCATTTAGCCCAGACAAAGACGACGAGTAAAAATTGTCGTTTCGTTTCAAGTTGGCTATAGGTCAAAAGCCCTGAACTACGAATGGATTTGTCACACGTTCGTGCCCAATCGTTGAAGCGGGTCCGTGCCCAGGATAGATGTTCATTTCATCTGGAAGATTCATCAGCACATTCGCAATGGTATGCCGTAAATCTTCAACATTGCTCGTTGGAAAATCATGCCTTCCAATACTTCCAGCGAATAAAGTGTCCCCAACAATTGCTTCGTTAGCGTCGTCGTTAATGAAGCAAACACTTCCAGGACTGTGACCTGGAGTATGCACGACACGCCACGTTGAATCACCAAGTGAAAGGACGTCTCCATCTTGAAGAGTTTTATCAGGCGGGGAAACAGTAATTGGAGTCCCAGCAAAGCCAGATAGATTCAGTGTTGGGTCCATATTCCATGAATGTTCAATTGGGTGACAGTACACAGGGACGTTTCCGATGGAATCTCTGAGTTTGTCGAGCCCTGCAATGTGATCAGCGTGACAATGGGTGAGAAGAATAGCTTTGGGTTGCAACTTTTCGGTTTCAAGGTACTCAATCAGTGGCTCGGGCGAATATCCGCAATCTACGACCCAACATTCATCACCCTGCGTCAAAACATGGCAGTTGGTTTGGTAATCTCCAAGGACAAAAGGTGTAATCTGGACGGTCATAGAAGGGCTCCTGAGGTATACAATGAGAAGGAACAGGAAGCATACTCAATGATAAAGCAGAGCGTACAACAAATGGATGGTATTTCCGTCAAAGGCGATGGAATCAAAGGCGTGACAATGCGTGTGCTTGTACGGAAAGAGGATGGAGCCCCGACCTTTGCGATGCGCCATTTTTCTGTTGAGTCAGGGGGATATACACCCAGTCATCTCCACCCATGGGAGCATGAGGTCTTCGTACTCTCAGGTCAAGGCGAAGTTGAGTGTGCTGGTGAAGTGAAATCAATTCAAGGTGGTGACGGGTTGTTCATCCCATCAAATGATTTACATCAATTTCGAAATGTTGGCCAGCAACCACTCGAATTTTTGTGCATTGTTCCTATTGAGTCAGATTGCGGAGAACCAGTCCCAGGAAGTTAATATCACATATGAAGCCAAATACAACACAATGCATAATCTACTTTTCTCCGCTTCTAATACTCGCATGTCTTGGAGTTATCTTGGGTGCAACGATGTCAGATTGGACGTTAGCGCCTGAACTATTTTTGGGTTCATTTATCCTTTTGGGTGTGACACTCGCAAGTATAGGTGTTGTAATGCAAGTGAATTCTAATTCTGAGCGTAGTGTCGATACAACTAAACTCGATTCGATTCTTGAAGCAATGCAGATGTCTGAAAACGCAAAACGAATCCTCTTTCGTGACAGAGAACTTGTTCTCCTAAGAAATACTGTGCAAGAAGACATCTCTAAGGGTGACTTCCATGCAGCACTTGTCATTTGTGACCAGATGGCAAATGTATTTGGTGCTGTTGAAGAAGCGGAACAAATGCGAACCCAAGTTCAACAAATTATTCATAAGCATCACGAAGATCGAATTCGTAACGAAATGAAACAATTAGAAGAACTTCTTGTCGGACATAAGTGGGTGGAGGCATATCAGTATGCAGCGAGGCTGCGACGTCTATTTCCAGAGTCGCCGCTCTTACACGGCCTCGAACAACATATTGCAGATACTCGAACTGAATATGGCAGAAATCTAGAGGTTAGTTTCCTTCAAGCTGCAGAGAATGAAGATGTTGATAATGCGATGGGATTACTTCGTGAACTCGATTCGTATCTGACTCCAGAGGATGCCCGTAAGTTTAAGGATATTGCTGCAACAGTTGTTTCAACATATCGGGAGAGTCTAGTGGCAAAGTTTAAGATGGCTGTTAGCGACCGCCGATGGCGAGAAGCAATTGTATTTGGTGAAGAGTTGACGCGTCATTTTCCGAACACGAAAATGTCTGAGGAAGCTAAGGAAATGCTTGAAACAATTCATATTCGTCTTGTTGAGGAAGAGACTTCTGTATGAGACGAATTGTTGTAATTATCGTACTTTTTGCTTCCTCTTTTCTTGTGAGCTGTGTCTCTGATGATTTTAGTAATATCGTAGAAGGTTTCTCTCCGATTTCCCCAACGCAAGCGGCTTTAATGGCAGTTGATCAATATGACGCTGATGATCGCCGAACTGGAATCACCCTACTAGCAAACTCCCCATTTGGAGGTGCCCCTGAGTATCTCAAGATATACCGTGATTACGTTATGGTAGATCGCGATCCACTTGTTCGAGCAGCATCGATTAAAGCACTCGCAAGATTTGGAAATTCTGAGGATGCAATTCTCGTTGCACAGTGGCTTAATCGTAGGGATGAACAGAGTGAACAAGTGAGAAGGGCAGCTGCAATCGCTCTGCAGCGACTTCATAATCCAGCGGTCGTGCCACGTCTTCTTCGTTCACTTCGAGATCCAGATGAGGGTGGCCAAATTCGCGCATCTGTTGCAACAGCACTTGGACAATATCCTGAAGACCAAGTTTTTATGGGGTTGGTTGCGTCTCTTCAAGCAACTGATTTGGCAATCAACCTTTCGGGTGCCCAATCATTACACACATTAACCGGTCAAGTTTTTGGAACAGATTGGGATGCGTGGTTTGAGTGGCGTAAGGATACTGTTAATGCAGAGAAAGATATCTTTGCACACATGTCTGTGTATGAGTACCCAACGTATCAACATGAAGCTCGGTGGTGGGATAAATTAACATTTTGGGAGCGTAGAATTCATGAGAAACCAGATGCTCCAGCTGGGTTAAAGAAAGCATCTACTCGTTCTACATACGATGAAGAAGTCGATAGTACCCAGTGACCAAAAAACCAGAGACTCAGTCACAATTAGAAGAACGTCGCCGAATCGCGGCAATGCAGCCCTCGCCAGAGGATTTGCCAGAACCACTCGCGGAGCCAGTAGGGTCTATCCGTAGTGGTTCTCTTGCGGGTAAAACAATGTGGGCGGCAATTTGGTTTCTTGCGATTCCGATTCTTATTCAACAAATTCTAGTTGCAAGCGTTGGGCTTGCCGACAAAATATTTGCAGGTGCATTGCCCGAAGCAGTGGTCTTGCCAGCGATGGATGCAATTGGGATAGGTTCGTATATTGGGTGGTTCATTGCAATTGCCGTTTCAGGGGTTGGGATTGGTGCACAAGCATTGATTGCACGAGCAATGGGAAGTGGGAACATTACTTTGGGAGAAAAAGCGCTGGGACAATCGTTAACCCTTGCGTTTTTATGGGGTTTTGTCGTCGCGATTGGACTCTGGTTTGGCGCTCCGATGCTCGGTGAATTTTGCCAACTCTCTTCAGAAGCACAGGTGTATCTTGTTCAATATGTTCGAGTGATTGCACTTGGAATGCCAGCATGTAGCGTAATGACCACAGGCGCTATGGCATTGCATGGGAGTGGCGACACTATTCGCCCAGCTATTGTGACGGTGATTGTCAACATCGTAAACGTCATTGTTTCATGGAGTTTGAGCGGGGCGAATGTACGACTTGGTGATTCTGTTTTTGAGAATCCATTTGAATGGGATCTTCATGTCATTGGAATTGCAACAGGTACCGCGTGTGCGTATGTTGTTGGCGGTGTCTTAATTGTGATTGTGTTGCTTCGAGGGATTAAAGACTTATCTCTAAATGTACGAGACTTAGTTCCAGACTTAGCTCTCTTCTGGAGAATTGCTAAAATTGGTGTTCCGAATTTCTTTGAAGGACTTTCGATGTGGGCGGCGAATTTGTTCGTCTTACAATTTATTGGACAGATTGCCGCGAAGATGGCAATAGAAATGGATGCAGACGAACCTGTTGCACAAGGGCTACAAGGTGCGCATGTCATTGGTGTGCAATGGGAGTCGTTTAGTTTTCTTCCCGGTTTTGCGATTGGTATTGCTGCAGGAACACTTGCGGGGCAGTACTTGGGGGCGAATAATGTTAACCAAGCGAAAAAAGCTGTTATGGCGTGCGTTCTACTTGCTGTTTTGTTTATGGGTTCGCTAGGAATTTGTATGGCTGTTGCGGGGCATACTCTGACAGCAATTATCTCAACTGAACCTATGCACCTTGCCCTTGTGCCACAGCTACTATTTATTGCAGGAGTTACTCAAGTTGGCTTTGCAGTCATGATGGTTATTCGACAAGCGTTGAAGGGTGTTGGAGATACGGTGTGGACTATGATTATCACAACATTTTCAAGTTGGTGTATTCGACTACCTGCTGCGTGGTTTCTAGGGGTTTATCTGAATCTTGGTCTTGTTGGGATTTGGTATGCACTCTGTGGTGAAATGATTCTTCGAGGAGGTTTCTTTGCAATTCGCTTTTGGCAAGGCGGCTGGGTCCGGAAAATCTAATTTTGGTTCAGAGCCAGAGTGGCTCTGAGCCAAAAAGAGGATACGTCTTTTTACGTCAGATGTGGTTTAGCAACCCATTTCCAGGCGCTCGGCAAGAATAGATGGGAGCCCGACCGAATGAGTTTCGCTCTGGGCACCTTTGATGTCATATTCTGTGCGATAGAGGGTAAAAATCGCTTCAGCATCTGGGCAGGTGTAATCTAGAACGGCATAACTTGCACGAGCATCGCCATCACGAGGTTGCCCAACTGAACCTGGGTTACACAGGTATCGGTCCTCTGGGTTTAAAACAATCGGCTCACCATGAACAGGAACTTCGAGTGTGACATCTCCTGAGGGTTGCGAACGAAAAATAGTTGGCAAGTGAGTGTGCCCATGCAAACAAATACCTTGGTTGAGCCCTTCAAAAGCCTCGATGGCATGTGGAAGTTCGTGGATATATGCAGAATCATGAAGTACTGGTGTGTCATGAACGAGCAGAAGGGAATCGCCAAGTCGAATTCGCGTTTTCATGTGACTGATAGCGTGTAAATGATATGCGCCGAGTTGATCTCGTGTCCAATTTAAGGCCATGAGTGCGGCACTGTTAAAATAACGACCAAGATCTGGGTCAAGTACGGCTTCGTCGTGGTTTCCCCGAACAACTTCATGGCAATAACTAAGAACTAGGTCAAGACACTTTGTAGGCGAAGGTCCATAGCCAACAATATCACCGAGACAAACTATTCGATCAACTTCTAACTCTCCAAGTCGGTCATACACCGCCCGCAATGCTTGAGCGTTTCCATGGATGTCTGAGATGATGCCATACCTTGACATAAGTTGTTACTACTCTTGGGCTTGTTCACTTTGATTATCTTGATTAATTTGCTTTTTCGCCTGTTCTTGGGCAGAAAGCAAAGATTTAATTTTCGTATTGTCTGGTGAAAGCACCATAGTTTGCCGTCTTCCAGCGAATCGTGGAGGAGTTTCTAGTTTTGAAATATCCGAAAGCTTCTCAATAATTTCTTTCATGCGTTCGTTGCCACGTTCTTTGTGCATCATTTCTCGGCCACGAAAGTTTTGAACAATAAGAACCTTGTGTCCTTCAAGCAAGAACTTCCTTGCCTGATTGATGCGAATGCCGACGTCATGTGGGTCAATTTTCATTGAACGGCCAAGACGAACTTCTTTCGTTTCTACAGTTTTGGTCTTTGCTCTGTTTGCACGTTCTTTTTTCGATTGTTCATATCGGTACTTGCCAAAATCAAGAATTCGGCAAACCGGGGGGTCCGAGGTTGGAGAAACTTCCACAAGGTCTAGACCTGCGCGGTGAGCGAGTGTAATTCCTTCATCTAGGTTCACGACTCCAATCATGTTTTCGTCTTGATCAATAAGTCGAATTTTTGAAGCACGAATTCGATCGTTTATCTTTGGAAGGTTCCGTGCATTTTGGCGGGGTTTAATAAAGCGTCTACGAGCGATAGGACAAATCTCCATTGAGTGTGTGGGAACGATAAATGACAGTCTTTGTTTTAAGATCCGGAGGTGCATGCTTTGAGTTGGTGGTGAGGATATTGGTCATGCTCGGCTGTGTGAGGGATGCGCATACGGAGCGAATCCGAATTGATTCGGAAAGCAATGTAAAAAAGTTGTTGCACATTTCATGTTCATATCCTGTACCTATCAAGTTGTACTGTTGCAGGATATGTAAAAAACCAATGATTATCAAGCATTTTTTTAATGTTCTACCTCAGGAAAGCAAGTTTTTATTGTTGATGATTCGCCACGCGTCTTAATCTCATCCTTAATTGCTCGTGTAAATGTCTCAAGGCCGACTGCTCCAAGGTCTTCCATAATTCCTCGCATTCGAACACTTACGTTGTTGTTTTGGGCATCTCGTGGACCAACGACAAGTAGCCACGGAATCTTCATGTCTGCAGCAGTACGGATTTTTGCTTGAATACGTTCGTCACAGGTATCGACTGTCGCTCGTATCCCTTGTTTTCGCAGTGTGTCAAGTACTGCATGTGCGTAGTCGTTAGTTTTTTCAGATATTGCGAGCACCCGAACTTGTTCAGGTGCAAGCCACGTTGGAAATGCTCCTGCAAAATGTTCAATAAGTACGCCGATGAATCGTTCCATGGAACCAAAGGGTGCGCGGTGAATCATAATCGGTCGATGTCGGTTTCCATCTGCTCCAATGTATGAAAGATCAAAACGCTCAGGAAGGTTGTAGTCAACTTGAACAGTGCCAAGTTGCCATGGTCTCCCAAGGACATCGTTAACAATGAAGTCAATTTTTGGGCCGTAAAATGCCGCTTCGCCTTCTTCTTCTGACCAAGGAACGTCAAGAGTTTTTGCTGCATTGCGACATGCCTCTTCTGCTTTGTCCCAGTTCGATGAGTCTCCAACATATTTTTCCGAATCTGAGTCTCGTAATCCAACACGTACTTTATAGTTGTTCATGCCAAGAGTTTTGAAAATAATTTTTACGAGTTCAAGACATCCAACAAGTTCATCTGCGATTTGTTCTTCAGTGCAGAATAGGTGGGCATCATCTTGTGTAAAACCACGGACGCGAGTCATTCCACCAATTTCACCAGACTGCTCCCAGCGATAAACAGTGCCAAACTCTGCGAGTCGAACGGGTAAGTCACGGTAGCTGTGGTGAGAACTTGCATAAATGCGAATGTGATGCGGGCAGTTCATCGGTTTCAATAAGTACCCCTCAATCTCACCAGCTTTCATGAGATTTGCAAGGTCGCCACAAGAGCATCCTTCGCTAGCAAGTTCGTTCAGTTGTTCTGGGTCTATAAGCGGTGGATATTGGCTTCCTTGATAGTACGGGTAATGACCAGATGTTTTGTACAAGTCAAGTTTTCCGATGTGGGGTGTGAATACCTGGTTGTATTGCTGTTTTTGCAATTCTTCTGAAATAAATGTTTGCAGTTCTTGCCTAACAACCGCACCATTTGGAAGCCAGAGCAAGAGGCCTTGCCCAACTTGTTCGTCTATGTGAAAGAGTTTCAGTTTCTTCCCAACAACACGATGGTCACGCTTCTTTGCTTCTTCAAGCATTTTAAGGTGATGCTTGAGTTGTTTCTTATGCACAAAAGCAACACCGTAGACACGCGTTAATTTGTCAGAATCGGCATCTCCGTGCCAGTAACTACTTGCAATGCTTTGGAGTTTATAAGCTCCGATTCTTCCAGTTGAAGGGACATGCGGACCTCTGCATAAATCTTCCCAATCTTTTTGTGGCTCTCCCGTGGCGTACCATGTGAGAGTTTCAGAGCCGTTTTCAATGGCACGTTCTGCGTTGTCGATTTTGTATTTGCTTCCTTCGCTCGAGAGTTTCTGCATTCCCTCGTCAACAGGGAGTTCGTATCTTGTGAAAGGGCGATCTTCTTTGATTATTATTGCCATTTCGGTTTCAATTGCTTCGAACTCTTCGCTGCTTAACGGTTCAGAACCTTCAAAAGAGATGTCGTAATAAAAACCATTGTCAAGAGCAGGTCCGTACACAAGTTTTGCGTTTGGGCGGATTCGTTGAATCGCTTCTGCCATGACATGCGCACAACTATGTCGAATGAGCTCCAGGGCGTCTGGGTCACTTTCTTTTTCGCCTTTACGAGCTGTTACGATTTTGACTTCTGCGTCTTTATCAATTGGAGTTGAAAGATCGCAAAGAGTCCCATTGATTCGAGCACCGACAGCGCATTTGGCAAGTCCTTCAGAGATATCACTCGCTATTTCGTATGGCGTTGTGTCTTGGTCAAATGTTCGTGTTGTTCCGTCTGGAAGAGTAATTGTTGGCATAATGTTACTTATTGAACAGGTTTGACTGAGTGGGGAATACAGGTGGTTCGTCTTGCATGTCAGAAACTTCTCGTGACAAGTCTTCTAAATCTTGGAAGTTAAAATATTCACTTGCATATCGTATGTAGACAATTGGATCAACGGATTTTAGTTGGTTTGCAACACGAAGACCAACTTCTTTGCTTGGTACTTCACGTTCAAAGAGTTGCATGAGTTCTTCTTCAACATCTCTGACGATGGAAACTTTTTGTCCCTCAGGGATAGGGCGTTTCCCACACGCTGCTTGTAAGCCACGGAGCACTTTTTCAGGGTCGAAGGGTATTCTTGTTCCATCGCGTTTGATGACCATGAGTCGAGAGGTTTTTTCAACCCGCTCAAATGTGGTAAACCTGCGATTGCATTTCTGGCATTCACGACGACGACGAATGGAACGTCCTCCATCGGAGCCACGGCTATCAATAACCTTGTCTTCATCTCGTTCGCAGTATGGGCACAACATCGAGTCACCATTGTACTCAACTCGTGGGAAATTTGATTTATGGCGTGATGCTTGGTGTCCAGTCCTCAGTGGTTGCTCTTGGAGCCCATCTTCGCATATCTGCGAGATCTAGGATGCTTACAAATTCGGTCGTGCCGTCGAGTTGCCCGACTAAGACTTTGCCATCATGGCGCGCAGAAAGGTTTCCATGATCGGCAGAGTCCGTGGTTGGCGAGGTGGAGTGCTCGCCATTAACCATGTGCCACCTCCATGCATCACCATTACTTGGAAAGTAAGGACTTTTTATTTCATAGTAACCTTCTGATGGAAGTGATAATTCGCCAGTACCGTTGTCACTTGCTGCGGGAGCTTTTGCCGACGCGAAGACCAGTTGCCTCGAAGGGTGACGGATATCTGAAAGGAATTTGCCGTATAGATGTTTGCTTTCAAGTGCAGGCATGGCGGTTGTTCGTTGGTCGCCACCCATCCATTCGCAGTTGAGACCAAATGACGGGAATACGCTTGCAATATAAGTGTAATCATCTGTTCCCAAGGATTGAGTAATCAATTCTGATTGATCGTTGATGTATAAGGAAGCCATAGCATCATCGAGGTAGGGGAGAAGTCGCCAAACGTATCTTCCGCTTGCTGGCCAATCAATTTGTTCGCCATTTGGACCAGTGAATGTTTCTTCTTGGTTGTTTGAGTACCCGTCGATGAAAGCACCCTTACGTTCAGTTGCTGCGAGGAGATATGCTTGTAGAACAGATCGAAGGGCAGCGGCTTCTCTGCTGCTCCTAGCTGAAGATAGAACACTTGAGGCGATAGTTGAGGTTAATCCTGTGAGTATCGAGATGATTGCAACCACGACGAGCAATTCAATTAGCGTGAAGCCTTTTTTATGGAATAACTTATGTATTTGCATGAAGAGTAGCACCTTTTTGATTAGAATATAAAAGTGAATAATATCACAAACAAAAGAAAAAACATATTATATCACAATAGTAGATGCGTATGAGTCTCAATTGCACTAGAATCTTCTTCCTTGGAGGATACGATGACCAAAAAACATTTTCAAACACTATTTCTACAAGTTCTACCCGTTCTGCTAGTAAATCTCTTTTTGCAGAATGCAAGCGCAGATTCCTTTACACATCTGCTTGAAGTTCCTGATTTTGACCGGTGGATGTATCCTTTTAATGGTTCAATCGGCGATCGTGAAGTAGCTTCTACGTTCTCATCAATTGGTGGGGGCTATGAAATATTTGATGATCGAGATGCCCAGATTCTTCTTGGTTTTGTTACTCCTGAAGATTTTCCAACTGGGATTGGCGTACATCGGTACAACGTCGTTGAAGCAACGGTACACATTTCTATTAGCAATGAAGGGAATGTCTACGATCCAACAATTGATGGGTGGCAAAGTTACCTTGTTGATGGTGGGATAGAAGATGTAGATGCTGGTCGTCCGATAGAACTGTTTGGGGCCGCGTTTCGTGGGGGATTTGATGGATGGACTTTTGGTGAAACCGGCCCATTCCCATTTGGCGCAGTGAGGCGGGAACGCAATGCATATCCAGTCATGATTGAGAACGGAGATGAAATAGATGTGTCAAACAACGTGTTGGATCAATTTGAACCCAAACAATTTGCTGTTGGAGTAAACGAAACTCTAACCCCGGGGCAAATAATACCAACTGAAACAGTCCTATCTTTTGCAATTGATGTGACAGATCCAGACATTCAATGTTATCTCAAAAAATCATGTAACGAGGGTTTGATAAGTTTTATCATTTCTTCTTTGCACGAAGCTCAAGAACCCGGCGTTAGAAACAGCCGTGGTTTGGTTCAGCCAAACTTTCACATGAAAGAAAGCTGGGCAGTCTATTTTGGTATAGCAGACGCAGCGCAGTTGAACTTTACAGTTGTTGTTGATGATTCAAACACAATTCCAGAGGATTTAGACGGCGATGGTGCAGTTGGTGTAAGTGATATATTAGTTTCCCTGAGTGATTGGGGTTTTTGTTATTGTTGTTCTAGTGACCTAAATGCAGATGGTGAAGTAAACGTTTCAGATTTACTTGCCATTATCGCTGCATGGGGTTCTTAAAATAAAAAGGAGTTAGAGACATGGTACTTAAGGTTTTATTGTGTTCTGTAGTTGCAGGTTTTGCAACTGAACATGTTAGTGCTGACTTAGTGAACCCATCGGTTCCAGATTGGCGAGGAGACGTTGGCGCCCAATACTATGGTTGGGATTCGTTTACTTCGCCATACAGCGCACCAAATTTTAATGACAGCGGTGATGCTGGAGGTATGTTGTTTAATTTTGCCGAGGGTGCAATGATTACTGGTTCTGGAAATATTTATAATCAAGGTGGTGGGCTAGAAATTCATGTGTATGGATATGGCCCACTTGAACAAGCAGTCTTGAACGTTGCATCCATGGGAACTGAAATGGATTATGAAGGCGTTTCACTTTGGGTAACGGATGGCGAGAATGGGCAAATGTTTTCGTATGATACTTTCGCAACCAACTACTATGAAGAAGTGCCAAACTTCGGGGCAAATGTGAGCACTTCGTATGAATGGGATTTATCCGAGTATTCGGGTGTCATTACAGAATGGGCATTTTTTGTAAACGGGACAGCGGAACATAATGTGCTTGATGCGGTAACAGTAGATATTTTCACAGGTGCAGTTCCAGCACCAAGTGCCTTGATTCTGCTTGGAATAGCGGGAGTGAAAATAAGACGCAGAAGGTAATTGATAATCCCCGGCTAGAATGTAGTTCTATGTAAGTTTGAGCCGGGGATTTGGGAATAAATCTACTTTTCGGCTGGAGTGAGGGCTTCGCGTGAAGCAGCTTCGAGATATAGGATACGGTCACATGAACCACATTTTACTATGGTGTCCTTGTTGCCCATAAGAGTAGTTATCGTTTCAAGTGGCAGGTGGAGACTGCAGGAAGTGCAAGAGTATTCTTTTCGTTTCTTGTCAATTATTTCAATGGCAGCCATTGATTCCCCTTCGTAATCGTCTGCAATGTCGTCAAAATCAGAAAGTACATCCTCTGGAATGACAGCAGCAGCAGCGCTACGTTCTTCTTGTAGTTCACTCAGTTGTTCTGCAATTTCTGATTCATGTGTTTTCAAATCTTTTGCAGCAAGATCCTTGACTTTATCTCGCTCTTCTAAGCGAGTAGAAATATCTTTTGCGAAGTTCTCTAATACTTCAACAGCAGACATCTCTGCAAGTTCATCTTGTTCAAATGCTTTGCGGTGTTCTTTAATTGTATTCACTTCAGCAAGCAAAGCAGAATACTGTTTGTCATTCACTGCGAGTTTTAACTCGTCTCTTAAATGGCTGATTCTTGAGTCAATTGAACCAATCTCAGTTTCGAGATTTGCTATGTTTGATTGGTGCTGTTTTTGTTGCTGTTGATTTTCCGATTGCTCAAGAGCAAGTTCGTCGAGTTGACGAATTTGAACTTTGAGGTAGATTTCTGCAGACTCGACTCGGCTTCGTAAGCTTCGAACTTGTCGGTCAACTGTATACAGGGTCAGCAGGTTGTCAATCAATGGCATAAGAACTTAATTCTAGCAGATATTAAGTAGTAGGTAGTAACCAATATGCAATTGGGCTAACAATCAGCAGAGAATCTAGAACGTCGAGAATGCCACCGAGTCCCGGCAGAACAGTTGAGGCATCTTTGACACCGCTGTCTCGTTTGAAGACACTCATCAATAAATCGCCTAGTTGCCCTAGGAGTCCGAATAAAATGCCAAGGAATGCTGCATAAACAAGTGGAATCATTGGTTCACCGGCGAGCCAATGATTATTCGCTGCGGCAAGACCAACTGCAGTTAGTGAAGCTGTTGCAAGTCCGCCAATTAAGCCCTCCCAAGATTTTGCAGGGCTAATCCAAGGGATTAATTTTCTTTTTCCGAAATTACAACCAACAAAAAATGCGCCCGTGTCGCACATTTTGACAATTGCGATGACGCCAAGAATCCACCATGCACTGTGTTCTCTTCGAATGAGAAGCAAGAGCCCGAAGCCAAGTGCTACATACGCAGCGGTCCCAACAGTAAATGTTGTTCCAGCAAGTACGCCATTGAGTTGCTTCCCTTTAGATAGAGAAAATACAGTGCATGCAAATCCAATTACAAAAATAGTTGAAAATATTGCAATGGCTTTTGAAATAGGCGTCGAATCTGGCATGAGATATATAGCAATAATCCAAGCTTCCATTGAAATGATTAACATTGGAATATTGCATCTGATGCGAAGATTATTTGCCATCGCTCCAAATTCAAGTGCTGCAAGTGGTGCAACCAGAATCGCAAGGATTGCAATGAGCAATCCAGGTTGCAAGGGTGTTCCACACTGACAAGTAAGGCAGCCAAGTTTGTTATCAAAGTAAATCAATGCAATGAGTGCGAAACTGAGAAGGGGGCCGGTGATAAGTCGATGTCTAAGCATGTTTACTTGTCGCCCCACTGTTCAAAACCTTCTGCAATCGATTGACAGTTTGTGTATCCGAGTGAGCGAAGAAATGTTACAAATGTACGAGATCTATTCCCAGTTTTACAGTACACAAAAAAAGTTTGGTCTTTATTGCATGGAAAAGAATCTTTTCGTACGCTCAAATGTTGCAACGGAATATGTATTGCATTGTATAGGTGCGAGACCTCGAATTCGTCAATTGATCTGCAGTCAATGACAACTTCTCCTGAATTGGGAAGGTCGCAATAGGCAATTTCTGTTGGCTTGTTACGTATTTCTGATTGCATCCTATTATCCTACCATTAAGCATTCTTAGCTTGGGCTCTTCGCAATGCTTCAGCTCCAACATCTGTCGTAAAGCCTCTCCTGCTTAACGCTGAAATAACTTTCCTTCGAATTGTAGCCTCGTCTCCAGAAGTTACCTTTGCAAGCCGGAGTACTGCCAGTCTAGTTGCAGCATCTTGCTCGCTATTGTGTCCAAGTTCTTCTTCAATTGCGAGATTGGAAACTTCTTTTGCAAGTTCTCGTTCCTCAAGTTTACGCAGTAACCAATAACGACTTGCGGGTTCGTGACGTGTCCAATCACGAATACGCGCGCACGCGTAGGCAAAATCATTTAGCCACCCGTCTGCTTCAAGTTGTTCAGTTGCCAAAGTAGCAACAGCTGGATCTACGCCACGTTTGATGAGTCGAGTTGCTAGTTCCTTTACACCCCACGCTTTTCTAGAAATGAGGTTAACAGCAATAGTTCTGGCATCTTCAATTTCTTCTATTGACTTTATTTGACTAGAAAGTTCATCGGTCCAAACTTGGTCGATTGCAAGATTTAGTCGCTCTGTAGTTGAAAGTGGAAGAGTAATTACTGAAACACCATTAACATAGATAACCCGATAATTTGGGTCGTTATTAAGGGGGGAAATGTTAGTGATTGTCTTGGTCATAGAATGCTATGTAGTAATCCACTCATCTCATCTGCAGCGTGTTGGTCACCCAAACTTTGTGCTTGGGTAATACCATCCTTTAGTGTTTGGGTGGCAGACACTTGGTCGCCTGAATCATTTTGGCAACGGGCTTTATGGAGCCATGCGTAACAATATGCTGGGTCGCTTTCAATCGTCCTGTCGAACCATGCAATTGCCTCTTGGTTCCTGCCAGCATTTGCGTGTTCCATAGCTATTCCGTACATACAGAAGGCATCGTGAGGGTCATTTTCCAGAAGATTTCGCAAATGGCTTAATCGGTCATTAGAAGGTGCACTCATATGTGTATCATGACACGAATGGAAAAGAAATGCACATTGACTGCGCTGTTTTTTGTCTTCTTGATTTCTTTCTGCGTGCATGCAGAAGGGATCCGAGTACGGCATGCCTCCCAAGGGCAATCGATGGCGTTAGAAATTAACGGTGAGTATTGGTATCAGACCATTGGCGATTCGCTTGTGATTATGCCGAAAAATGGCGGTGATCCGTTTTTTGCAAAGAGGTTAGCGTCTCATCCTGGGGCTGCGACTTGTAGCGATATTCTCTTGAGCGACACTTCACTTTTTGTCCTTCTTGATGGTCGAGAGGTTCTCACATACGACCTGCTTGCTAAGGGTGACCCACAACTTGTGAAGCGCCAAGGTGCACTCTCACTTGGATTAATCCCACATGAACTTTTGTTCGTTGGTGATTGGCCAGTTGTAATTGGCGAAGGCGGTGCGGTTGTGCTATCAGATGGAGCGCCACTAGTGGCTTGTGGTGGCAACGTGACTGGTATAGCGATGTCACTTGACAGCGGGCTTGTGTATGCGATGGATGACAAGTTGTTTTCTGGTGACACAAATCTACAATTGGGAAGTGCAACAACAATTGTTGAATTAAATGACAACGCGGATGTGGACCTTGGCACACTTGTGTATACAAAAAATCTTGATGGTAGAACTGAGGTGGGTCTGATGGATGGTGCAATGCGAGTCATTAATCCACAGGCGGGGAAAATAATTCTTGATGGGGAGTATCGGAACTTATTTGTTCGAAGAAGCAGACTTATTGTTGTGACAGACGCTGCTGTTTACATTCTGGGCATTTCTCCAAACGTCTTGGAAGTACTTCAAACATTGCGGATAGAAGGTGTCCGCGATGTTGATGTTATTGCATCAAATTATCTTGCGTTGTGTGGAGAGTTTGGAAGAGGAATTTACCGCCTCAAGGAAGATCGTGGAGGAAGTGGTGAGCAATTGATTCGAGCGGTGTATTCGACAGGTGCAATGGTGCCTGGCGAGTTTGATTTGAAGGGAGTACTTGTGCCAACTGGGGATAGCTCGTTGTACTACGGCTTTGATCAGACTCTTACTCCATTTGAATCGAGCGCGCAAAGTGTACAACCTCCGAAAAGTGCTGTTATTCTTGGACTTGGTGCATCTATTGATCCTAAAATTGGTGCCGTAATAGTGAGCGACTCTACTGGTTGGAAAACGATTTTGGAATTACCTTCTCCTGCGAAGACACTTGTTCCAATTGATGGGAATTTTTGGGTTGGTACACAAGAAGGCGTGTATGTGTTTGGGAGTGATGAAACAGGAAAATGCGTTGAATTGGCAAGCATTATTCTTTCAGGTCCAATTTTGCAACTCATCCCCCTTGTTGATGGTGGCGCTGCATTTGTTTCTGGGGCGGGAGTTGTGGGAATCCTTGAACTCGAAAAAGAACCTGTTCAGACTGAATCGCGATTCTTGCAATAACGATTGCAAATGGAATCTGTATTGCAACTTCCTCCACGTTTTTTGCAGACTTGCCTGCCGTGCCACACGAGTAAATGACTGAGCATGCACCATTGTTTTTGAGGGAACAAGTCCATCAAATCTTTTTCTATTTTTTCAGGTTTGGTTTCGGCAGTTAGGCCAAATCGTTGTGAGAGTCTCGCAACATGAGTGTCGACCACAACCCCTTCATTTTTGTTAAATGCATTTCCAAGAACTACATTTGCAGTTTTACGCGCAACTCCTCTGAGTTTTATGAGGTCGCTCATAGTATCGGGGACCTTGCCATTAAAATCATCGACAATCATGTTGGCTGATGAGTGGATTGATTTTGCCTTGCTTCTGAAGAGACCGATTGATGAAATGTACGGTTCAATTTCTTCGGGTGTTGATTTTGCATACGCTTGAACGGTCGGGAATGCCTTGAACAATTCTGGCGTTGCCTTATTGACCCCGACATCTGTTGATTGTGCAGAAAGAATAGTTGCGAATAACAACTCTAGAGGCGAGCTGTAGTTCAATGCACAATGCGCGTCGGGATAACGTTCTTGCAATGAATTGAAGATTTCTTGCGCTCTCTTTTGCATTTTTTTACTACTCATTACACGTAAGAGGAGTTCCGTTTGACCACGTTGTTCCATCGGCCCATTTTTCTTGTTTCCAAATCGGAACACGTTGCTTGAGTAGGTCAATCATGAATCTACACGCAGTAAAGGCATCGTCTCGGTGATCACTACTGACAGCAATCACTACGCTTGCTTCATCGATCTTAACAGTGCCGATGCTATGAGTCACACGAATATGGCGAACAGAAAAACGGCTGATTGCTTCTTCTGCGAGAAGGCGGAGTTCTGCTTGAGCCATTTCCATATAGCAATCATAATGAAGGGAGGTGAGTTCCCCGTGTATTTCGTGCTTTTCGGGTCTGGTGCGGCCAACGAAAAGGCACTCGCCACCGCAGCCAATTGCAGGAAGTTCGCTTGCACTTGGTACATCGACTGCTTGTTGACAAAGCTGGATATCAATCTTGCTGTTGCTCATAACGCACTACATAGTAGCACTGCGGAGCGGGTATAGGGTATGCTGTGTGCATGAAGCATGGCTCTTCTAAATTGAAGGCAGTTGTCAACATTCTTACGGTGAGCGATACCCGCTCGCTTGAGGATGACAAGAGTGGCTCCCTAGCAGTGACAGCACTTGAACAAGCGGGACATTCGATTGCAAGCCGAGAAATTGTTCGAGATGAACTTGGGGAAATCGCTGCAATCATTTCGGCATGGGCAGGCGACGCAGCGGTTGATGCAATTGTTGTAACCGGCGGAACTGGTCCTGCTCGTAGAGATGTAACTCCTGAAGCCATTTCGCCATTAATGACTGCAACGATGCCGGGTTTTGGTGAATTGTTTAGGCAGTTGAGTTATGAAGAAATTGGTGCCGCTGCGATGCTTAGTCGTGCGGATGCTGGTTGGATTGACACTGATAATTTGCGAACGCCAGTATTCATGCTCCCAGGTTCGCCAAATGCGGTATCGCTTGCTATGCAACAATTAATCATTCCACAACTTGCTCATCTCCTTGATGTTTGCTCCTTAGAGCCAAAGACATGATTGTCACTCACGGTATCGACATTATAGATGTGGCACGTGTTGCGACGATGCTTGAGAAGCATGGCCAAACATTTATCGATCGCTGCTTCACCAAAACGGAACAACTTGCTGCAGATGTTTCCTCTCCTGAAATGCGAGCACAACGTTTTGCCGCAAGGTACGCTGCAAAAGAAGCTGTACTTAAAGCATTGGGAACAGGACTTGCTGGAGGTATTGAGTGGGTTGATATCAACGTTGCCCGAGAAGATGGTCCACCTATGGTAGAGTTATCAGGCAAAGCTGCTGAAGTTGCAAAAAAAGCTGGGATTACAGATTGGCAGTTAAGTCTTTCTCACACCAGCGGAATTGCAATGGCAAGCGTAATTGGAATAGGAGGATGCGATGGGTAGAAAAAAAGGACCAGCACTCTACGAACTGATTAAATCTAAGAACGCCACAGAACCACCTCCAATAGAGCCAATCGTGGAGATGGACCATGAGGAAGTGGACCTTGATCACAACGTCCTAGTTCCGGGAAGTTCAATTCGCATCTCTATAGGCACAATTGGCGTAATTGCAGCGGTTTGTATTGCTCTCATAATCATTTCGTACACCTTGGGGTTTCAAAAAGGGTCGGCAATTACTAGTAAAGATTACGAGGTAGAGAGCTTTCGCAACATTTCAGAATCTTTTACCGACTCTGAACCCGCATCTCTCGCCACTGTTCCGGTTCCAAAAGTGATTGAAACTCTACCTAGAGACACGGGTTCTGCGGGCTGGGGGCCGATTTTAAGTGATCCACGTGAGATAAACTTTATCTATTACACCCTAATGCAGACCACAAAAGAGGGTGCGTTGCAATTAGCCACGTTCTGTAGGGAAAAAGGGCTTGAAACATACGCGATTTCCGGCAACAATACGCGATTCTTCAGAGTTGTAGCTTTTCCAGGTTCAACGGATCGAAACTCCTCCACTCTGAAATCTGTTCAGGAAAAGATTCATGCAATAGGCAAGGAATGGACAGAAACCAAATCAGGTCGTAGCGATCTAACAGATGCGTATTTGAGCATCACCCAGTAGCAGATAATGAGTTAGGATAAATTTAGGAAATAAAGTTATGAGTCTTCACAGAAGTTTAAAAACAAAACCAGCTGGATTGAACCAGCACCGAAATGTATTGACCCGCGCTGAACGGATCGTAAAACTTGCAAATGAAGATACATTCGATGTAGAAGAAAATTCGCCAATGGGTCTTCCAAAAGTAGCAAGCCGCAAGATCAAAATTGCAAGCAAGAAGAAAGATTCTGCTGAAGATGGTGAAGGTGAAGGCGCTGGCGAAGTAACAAGCGAAGAGTAAGTTGGCTTCATCGCTCGACATTGGGCGTCTCCTTTCAGAACGCGTAAAAGATATTGAGACCTCGGGGATTCGCCGCGCATGGGCACTTGCCCAGACGTGTGAAGATCCAGTTGATTTATCAATTGGACAACCCGATTTTCCCGTCCCCGATTCAATTAAAAAGGCGGCTATCGACGCAATTCTTCAAGATAAGAGTGGATACACTCAGACCGCTGGTGAAGATGTGCTTTTGCAAACGGTGTATAAACGACTCGGAGGCCAGTTTGGCTGGGAGTTTGGAAGCGATACATATCACGGTGCTATGATTACTTCTGGAACGGCAGGGGCGCTGACTCTTGCTTGTCTTGCTGTTTTAAGCCCTGGGGATGAAATAATAGTTCCCGACCCTTACTTTGTGATTTATCCGACACTTGCTCGAATAGCAGAAGCCAAAGCAGTGTTGTGTGATACGTATCCTGATTTCCGCATGACTGCACAGCGTATTGAGCAATGTATTACGGACAAAACAAAAGCAGTGCTATTAAATTCTCCTGCAAATCCAACTGGTGTTGTACTTACTGAAAAAGAAGTTGAAGAAATTGCAACCTTATGCCGTGACCACGGGATTCTACTCATAACTGATGAAATTTATGATGAGTTTGTTTTTCCTCCAACTACACACGCAAGCCCGGCTGCAACAAATGATGACGTACTTGTCATTCGTGGGTACGGAAAAACTTATGGATGTACAGGATGGCGAATGGGATATGCAGCGGGTCCGAAGCAACTTCTTGATGGTATGTTAAAACTTAAACAGCAAACTTTTGTATGCGCACCATCGCCGTTACAACATGGATTAGTTGGGGCATACGATATTGACCTTTCCCCACTGATTCAACGATTTGCAAATAGGCGTGACATGGTTGTTGATATGCTCAGTGATGTGACAGAGTTTGCTGTCCCGCAAGGTGCGTTTTACGCATTTATAAAAGTTCCTGAGCACCTCAATATGACAGGGATAGAATTTATAACTAAGGCAGTCTCTCATGATGTTCTTGCCATTCAAGGCAGTGTTTTTTCTGAGCGTGATTCTCACTTCAGAATTAGTTATGCCGTTGCTGATGAACAGTTAGAACACGGGCTTACTATTTTAAAATCACTATTACAGTAGTACGAAATTTTCTGTTCCACTTTATTGCCCCACTTTTATGGTTCAGCCGATTCTTGGGCACCACTTTTTGGCTCAGAGCCAAAAAGCGGCCAGAGCAAAAAATAAGCAGAGCCAAAAAGCAGCTGAGGCCCAAAAAAAAAGCCGCAAACAGGCGGCTGAACCAAAAAAAAGGCCCCGTCGGTGAGGCATAGCAACACCGACGAGGCGGAGGGGAGAAAGATGTCTCATATCTCGACAGATTGGAAGCATCCCCATGAGCAAAAGTTAAAATAGGGTAAATGACGCCTCAAAAGCAGCGATTTGAGTGGATGAGGCGTACTGTGTTGCAACGAGGTGTGCCCCAGCTTCGCTGATTCTTTTAGCGAGTATTTGATCTTCAAAGATTCGCTGCAGTGGCTCCTCCCATGATTCATCTACGATGAGTGCCGTTTCTTCGTCAATGAGCATATCAAAGCCATCAATTTTGGCAGCGATGATTGGAATTGATGCGAGCATTACTTCTAGTAACACTGTTCGTACTGGCATAGTTTGAGAAGGAACGAGCACGACATCGGACTGAACAATGAGTGAACGTAACGCGGCCATATCTCTAAGGCACGTAACTCGGTCAAGCATTTTAAGTTCTTTAATTACTTTCCAAATTTTATGTTGGTGTCGGCCTGTTAACTCCACAAAAACATGAATGTCTTTTTTTGTTTGTAATGCTTCAAGAATGAGTTTCGTTGATTTAAAATTAGATGCAGCGTCTAGAATCGTGATACAACAGTTAGATTCAGATTCAGCAGATTCAATTGCATTTGATGTCGCAGCAGCAAGTGGCACAAGGGCGACGCGTTCCTCCCCAACACGTTGCGCAATACATCGTTCGATGGATGGGGTTGCAGCAAGCCATCGCCAAACTTTAGAAGACTTTTTAACTTGCTTCGCTTGACGCATTGAAATAACTTCTCTCAGAACAGGCGCATCAACATGTGGAGAAATGTCCAGAGCAACTTGCTGAGCATCTTTTCCAAATGCAATTATTCCATCAATATCATTCTTCCCCAATTGCAGAATAAGTTCTTCGCAACGAACATTTCGAAGGAGTCGTGATACAGGCATGGGCGTAGAGATACGCTTTGCAAGTGACACCGCTTTTTCGTACGTGGATTCGTCATCTGTAGTTGAGGGCACAATGCGAATAACTTGGTCGCCATCGTTGACGAGCCCCACAACGATTCTGTTCAGCATAGCGTGCTCTTGATCTAGTCGATCTGTTGACATAACCATTGCAATGTTCATGAAGAAACCCCCAAAAAACCCGAACCCTCTGGAATTCCTTTGGGAGGATGCAAGGGATGAAGAGATTCTGCCATCTGATTTGGAATAGTTGTTGGCTTGCGTGTTTCTAAATCAACAAGAACCCATAATGTCTTGCATCTGCAGACAACTCGTTCCTTGTTCTCAATTGCATGAATGTATGTAGTTCGCCATGACTTCACTCGTCGTATATCTTCAACCCAAGTTGTTAATCGTAAACAATCGCTTGTTCTTGCCTCGCTTAAATAATCAATTTCATGTCTTGCTACAAACCACATCACGCCAGAGTTAAGAAGTTTCTGTCGGTCCCAACCGCAAGCATCGCAGTGAAGTTGCGAGCCTTTGTCAATCCATCGCAAGTATTCGATGTTGTTGACATGGTCAACCTCCTTGCTCGTTTGTTTCGGATTGATTTGAACATTGCATTGAAACGGCGCAGGGTGAATCGTCTCTTTAAAAACAATGTGTTCGCGTGTTTCACAGGGCTTGACGAGAAGCTCGCTCATCACTTCAAACTCCTCAAGTACTCCCAAGTGTAGATTCCAGCGCTGTGCCCATCAGAAAAATTAAAACGAATTGCATAGTTCCCAACAAGTTCGCCATCATTGATGACAACCTTACTGTTTGACGAACTTGGCAGAATAGCGAGTGGATTTTGTTCTAAATCTTCTCTAATAGCCTTTGAATCAGCAGATGGGGACATACGCCTGAGGAGATCACAGGGGTAGAAAGACGTAGTTCCATCACTCCACTCCACATGGAGACCTTCCGATTTGCGAATATCAAGATGCTTAGGTGCAAGGGTCACAACGAGGATTCTACTATGATGCACGATATGAAATGCAGCGAGCATCCTGCAGATCGCATGTGCGAGACAATTGACCGAATTGGTGTCCCACTCTGTGTTGGAATAGACCCAGTATTCGACCGACTTCCAATGGAATTGCAATCACAATCGCCGACTGAAGCATTCAAGATTTTTTGCATTGGAATCATCGATGCCGTAAAATCACATGTGGTCTCAGTGAAATTTCAATCTGCTTGTTTCGAACGAGAAGGAGCCCATGGAGTAGCCCTACTCGGCCGACTTCGAGAATATGCACATGAACATGGTTTGCAGGTCATCCTAGACGCAAAACGTGGGGACATTGGAATAAGTGCATCTCATTATGCTGCTGCTGTGACTGCAGATGGACCTTGCGATTGGGTGACGGTAAATCCGTATCTTGGTGCAGATGGTATCGAGCCATTCTTGGATGCTGGGCTTGGTGTTTTCTGCTTGGTCAGGACTTCTAATCCAAGTGGCGATTGTATTCAGCAACAAGTACTATGCGATGGTCGGACAGTTGCAGAATCAATAGCAGACATTCTTCATGGTCTAGGCGAAAAATATATTGGAGAATCGGGCTGGAGTGCTCTTGGCGCAGTCGTTGGAGCTACGAAGCCAGATGAGGCACTGGTTCTTAGGGAACGCATGCCACACGGAATGTTTTTAATGCCCGGCATCGGCGCTCAGGGAGCTACTCCAGAAATGGTTTCAAAGTGTTTTGCTGATGGACATGGAGCCCTCGCCACTGCGAGTCGGAGCGTGATATATCCTCAGGGGACAAATGATTGGCAAGAAAACATTTCTCTCGCTGCAAAACAACTCGCAAGTGAATTAGAAATTAATGGGGTTGTATGAATAAAACAGCAGTTATTGTGATTGGTGTTTGCCTCGCAATTTTATTTGGAGTTCCACTTTTTTTCCGTGGCGATTATGTTGAGATACCAACTGATGCAGCAAAGGTCATTATTATCTCGCCGCACAATGAGCAAATCCGCCATGAGTTTGGTGCTGGATTTTCAAAATGGCATCAAGAAAAATTTCAGAAGCCAGCCCAAGTTGTTTGGTCTGTTCCAGGCGGTACGAGTGAAATTCGTCGTATGCTGATTTCGCAGTACAAACACGCTCTTGAAACGGGGAAAGAACCTGGTGGCGAAGCAGATCTAGTGTTTGGCGGTGGTTCGTATGAACACGGAGTGCTCAAGAAAACAATCGAATCAAATTTTGAAGGTGAAGAAGTTTCAACAACAATAAGTGTCCCAGCAATAATTGATCAAGATATTCTTGATGAAGTGTACGGCGTAAATGTCATCGGCGATATTTCAATTTATGATCCAGATGGATATTGGCATGGCCTTGCACTTTCAGGTTTTGGAATTGTGTACAACAATGAAGTTCTTCAAACTTTGGATATTGAATTTCCAACAAGTTGGGAAGCGTTGTGTAATCCAGAACTGCTTGGAAGGTTAGCACTCGTAAACCCAGCCCAATCTGGTTCAGTTACGACAGCGTTTGAAGCAATCTTAAAAAATCTTGGTTGGAAACGTGGCTGGCAAGTATTGCGCAGAGCAGCAGCAAATGCACGTTATTTTTCTGCAAGTAGTTTAAAACCACCTGTAGATGTCAGCCAAGGGGATGCAGCGATGGGTGTATGTATTGACTTTTATGGTCGGTATCAATCTCAAGCAGTAAAGAGTAGTGGGGGCGGTGATCGGGTTGGATATATTGATCCGCCAAGTGCTACAATGATTGACCCAGATCCGATTTCGCTCTTGAGAGGGGCGCCAAACGAGGAATTGGCAATGCGTTTTATCGAATATTGCTTGACCCGAGAAGCTCAATCGCTGTGGCAATTCAAGGTAGACGATGAAAGTAAGGATAAACTTGGTCCAGATACTTTTGAACTTCGCAGAATGCCAGTTCGACGGGAAATGTATACTCATTTTATGGATCGTATGGTCGATCAAGTAAACCCATACGAAACGGCACGTCCTGCACCATATCCAGACCGAAACATGCGTGCGTTTATTGCGCCAATTTTTAGTGCGATGGCAATGGATACACATGATGAACTCATCGAAGCATGGGAAGCAATTCTTTCGCACCCAGCATATCCAGAGACCTCAACAATCGTCACTGCTAAAGATGTAGATGATGAAGAGCTTTCTTCGATGCTTGAATTATTTGATGCAATGCCAGCGATTCCTACGAATGAAGATACGAATCTATCGATGGACACTTTGGATAATCGAAAAACCCTGAAATATGGTTGGCTTCGAGATCAGTGGGAAAGCGATGGATTATGGCACCCAGAAGATCGAGGGGCTTACTCATTGCAACAAAACGCAGCTAAGTTTTTCAAGCACAATTACACAACTATTGTTGAAGTGAATGAGTAGTGGCTCTTGGAGTAGGAAATATTGGAAAGGTATTGCAGCAACGGGGTGAACTTCTTACAACTGCGGAATCGTGTACGGGTGGACTTCTCGCAGAATGTGTAACTGCTATTTCTGGTGCAAGCAAGTGGTACGCCGGTGGCTGGATAACATATTCCAACGAAATGAAGATAACTCAGCTAGGTGTTCCAGAAGAAATGTTGCAAGAGCATGGAGCCGTTTCGGAGCAAGTTGCAACAGCAATGTGCCAGGGAGCCGCACTCAAGAGTGGAGCAACTGTTGCACTTAGCACTACCGGAATTGCAGGTCCAAGTGGTGGAACGAATCTTAAACCAGTTGGAACGGTTTTTATTGGCTGTGTTGTGGATGGCGAAGTACAAGTAAAAAGATTTTTATTCAGCGGAACTAGAAACGAAGTTCGAGAACAAGCAGTCATCGCAGCATTGCAATTGTTATGCGAAATGCTTTCGGACAAGTCAATTTCATGAAGCAACAGAATGTATTTCTTGGCTTAGGTAGCAATCTTGGTGACCGTACTAAATACCTTTCAGCTGCGGTTGAATCAATTCGCAACGATCCAAACATACTGGTTGTTCAACAGAGTTCAGTAATCGAAACCGAGCCGGTTGGAGCAATTGAACAAGGGAAATTTTTGAACCAAGTCATTGAGATTCATACGGAGCATGAGCCCCGCGAGTTACTTTCAGTTTGCCTTGCAATCGAAGCTTCCCAAGGAAGGGTACGTGGAGAGAAGTGGGGGCCACGAATTCTTGATATAGATATCCTCTTTTATGGTTGTCACAGTATAAATGAAGAGGATCTCATTATTCCGCACCCTGAATCCCACAAACGATTGTTTGTGCTAATTCCAATGGAAGAAATAGCCCCTAATTTTGAACATCCGATTGAAAAACAACGAATATCAACAATGTTACATGCTCTCTAGTGTTCTCTGGTATCCTGTTCAACCTCACTTACGGAAACTTAAATTGGAGTTACTTATGAAATTACTTCCCATTATTGCAGCACTTGCGATATCCCCATTCGCCCTTGCACATCCAGATCATCAACCGGAGCATCCAGATCATCCTGCTGATCATCCTGAGCACCCTGCTGATCATCCTGAGCACCCAGATGCAGACGCCAAGGATAAAGCAGAAGCCACAGCTAAAGCAACCAAGTTACTAACAAAGGTCCACGAGGCGTATAAAGGTGCAACTGCAATTTCTGAAGTTGTTTCAGTTACGATGCCAGCAATGATGCCCGACGAAGAGTCAGAAACAATGACATTAACCACATCCGTCGACTCCAAGATGGGAAAGATTGTTGCTCAAGAGCAAATGACTGCTGTCTGGAAAGATGGCAAAGTGTTTATAGAGATAGACGATCTTGATGATGCCTACATTGAGCGAGATGCAAAAACATTCATGTCAGGATTATCCGGAGCGTTCGGACCACAGGGAATGCCTGGTTTGTGGACAATCGCACTTCGCGAGAGTGACGATCCTGCAGATTGGATTTCAGCACTCTCTATGGGAATGCCTGGTGCAGGTATCAGCGGAGTTTCAGAAGAAGATGGCTCGAGTATTATTACTATTCAGTCGCTGGTAGGGATAAACTCAGTTTACGTATCAGATTCCAATACGATTTCACAAATTGTGATTACCGTATCCCAACCCGGTTTTCCTGCTATGGAAATGAAGGCGGTTTCAGACATATCTTTTGTGAAAGATATTCCTCCAGTGTCTTTTGATGCTGGTGACCGTGATAAATTCGATTCTATGGAAGCTATTTATGAATCAATGGATGAGGAAGAATCGTTAGATGGAAAGAGTGCTCCCGACTTTACACTCTCAAAACTAGATGGTTCAGGTGATGTCACACTTTCTGATTTGAAGGGAGAAGTGGTTGTGCTTGACTTCTGGGCAACATGGTGTGGTCCATGTAAGAAGGGTCTTCCTGCACTCAATGAATTTGATGCTTGGGTTCAAGAACAAGGACTCAACGTTAAAGTATTTGCAGTAAATGTTTGGGAACGAGGCGACGATGCAAAAGTGAAAGAGACCGTTCAGACGTTCTGGTCAAAGAATAAATATGCAACAACAGTGCTCATGGCGAGTGGTTCCGATTCATTGACAAAAGAGTATGGCGTATCAGGTATCCCTGCAACGTTTATTATTGATGGAAAGGGCAACATTGTTGAGTCTCATGTTGGGTTTAGTCCAGATATGATCGAGACTTTGAAGAAGTCTGTTAGAAAAGCGCTTTCAGGAAAATCCACAGCAAAACCAGATCATCCTGACCACCCCGATCATCCTGATCATCCTGATCATCCCGATCATCCTGATCATCCTGATCATCCTGATCATCCAAATTAATTTTTCAAAACTTCAACCCAAGAGGCGAAGACGATGCGTTCTTGCATTTTCTTCGCCTCTTTTACTGTTCCCTTTACGCCGTTTGCGATAATGCTAAACACAAGTGGGGCTCTTCCGTTATCGAAAATAATGTAGCCACTAAGCGAGCAAACCTCTCTGAGATATCCACTCTTCGCATGAACGGTAGCCCCTTCGAGTTTGATTTTTTTGAAACGACTTCTTAACGTTCCATTTCCAGGTGTAGCTAGTGACGCAACGAGCGCCTTTCCCTGCAGTTCATCAACACGAAACGATTCAAGCAAACGAGCAAGTGTCTTTACGCTTACTTTATTATCTCTACTCATACCAGAACCATCAGCAGGAAAGAGCCCTTGTTGCTC
This sequence comes from Planctomycetota bacterium, assembly GCA_014381555.1. GTDB lineage: Bacteria > Planctomycetota > Phycisphaerae > Phycisphaerales > SM1A02. The sequence goes on from JACNLO010000037.1 coordinate 39,906, forward strand.
GGCGCCGAGTCGTTGAATTACAACCGCTTTTACAGCGGCAGAACCTGTATCAAAGGAACCGGGTGTGCCTGTTGCATACGCAGAAAGTCTTTTCAGCAAAGCCTCGGCATACAAATTGTGGCTATCTCTGTTACTTCTTTGTAGCGCTTGTTCAATTGGAGTTTTATGAATGTAGAGCACTTTGCCAGAGGAGCTCGGTGCGTCGGCTTCAACCCTTTTTACTGTCTTAACTGAAATACCATGTGCCCGAAGAGCTGTTGCAAGAGTGTTGCCAAAAATCATCGATGGGTCATGGAACGGAATTTTTATTGGCTCGGTGTGAACAGCATTCACGTTGCCTCGTGCGCTCATCTTGTTTGTGTCAGGCGATCGAGAAACCCAAAAAGAAGATGAATATTTTTTTCCAGTTTTAGAAGTGGTTTTATTCTGTATGGTAATCCATGGCATTGCCGGAGCATATTTTCCTAAACTTGCATGTGTTCCTCGCAAGGGCTCAGGGTAAAAATGAATAACATTAAGGTGATAATTTATGCCCGCTACTTGTGCGCAATACCAGCGATCAATTTGGTCTGCAGGCCAAGATGGATGCGTGAAGGTTTGGTCAAAAATACGATCATCAATGTAAAGTGTCTCAACCGATGTGATGCCAGCATTTTTAGCGGCTTGAGCCCATGGTTTGAGTTGGGCTTCTAGAATCGAACGTTCTTTTGACCAATCAGTGATTCCTAGAAGGGAGGTGTCTCCAAATGTGGGGTCACCATCACCTACAACGATGAGATTGTCACCATCTTTGAGCAATTTTGTTTGAAATGTAAACGAAGGGCCTAAGAGATGAAGGGCAGCGGCAGTTGTGAGCAATTTTTGATTGCTCGCTGGAATCATGCTCATATCTTCATTTATTTCAATTATTGTTTTGCCAGTTGCAGTGTCAATTACGCAGACGGAAGCCGTCCCTTTTTTGAGGTCCGTCGTCGCTACGATTTTCTCAGCTTCCCCTTGTAGGTCTCCAAGAGCAATCTGGACAATCGAGAGTATGAGGATTATGGCAAAGCGTGGCAAAGTCACTCGGCAATTATCGGCAGAGTGCCATAAAGGGCATTATCCTCTACATCAATGAGTGCTCTGGAACGAATTCAAGAACTTAGAACCCTGCTTGATCAAGCGAATTATGACTATTACGTCGAAGCGATGCCAACAATGTCTGATACGGAATATGACCGTTTGCTTACGGAATTGTCATCGCTTGAGGTGAATCATCCAGAGTTTCATGATTCCAGCAGCCCAACGCATCGAGTTGGTGGCGAGCCAGTTGAGGGTTTTCAAACAGTACCACATGCCGTTCCAATGCAATCAATTGACAATACTTACACTGTGAGCGATTTACGCCAGTGGTATGCCAAACTCGGTGGAGACATTCAATGCACTTGTGATCCTAAAATAGATGGTGTTGCTATTTCATTACGTTACGAAAATGGACTTCTTGTTTCAGGTGTTACTCGTGGCGATGGCGAGCGTGGCGATGATGTAACTGCTCAAGTAAAAACGATTCGTTCAATCCCTTTAAAGTTGCGAGATCGAGCGCCTGAACTGCTCGAGGTTCGTGGCGAAATTTTTATGCCAAATAAAAGTTTTGATGCAATCAATGCGCAGCGTGAAATTGATGGCGAACAACTTTTTGCAAATGCTCGCAATGCAACTGCAGGAACTCTAAAAAGTTTAGACCCCAAAAAAGTTGCCCAACGAAAGTTGGCATTCCTTGCTCATGGAAAAGGAGAGATTCTTTGGAAAAATGCGCCATCTTATTGGTCAACATTTACGGATGCACTTCGAGGATTTGGAATTCCAGTTTCTGACAAAGTGTCGACCTGTGGAAGTGCTGATGAAATCGTGAAAACTGTCGAGAAATTCGAGTCCCAGCGTCAGTCGATGGGTTTCGCAATTGATGGGATGGTCATTCGGGTGAATTCGTTTGCAAAGCAAGAAGAACTTGGTGGCACCTCAAAATCACCACGATGGTGTATAGCATTTAAATATCCTGCCGAGCAAGGACTTACGAAACTTAGTGATGTGAACTGGCAAGTTGGAAAGAATGGGACGTTGACGCCAAGAGCAACTATGGAGCCCATTCAACTTGCTGGCACGACCGTTCAACACGCCACGTTGCATAACATTGATGAAATACACCGCAAAGATATTCGTGTTGGCGATACGGTTGTCGTTGAGAAAGCTGGAGAAATTATTCCGCAAGTCGTTGGTGTTAAGGAGAGCAATCGAGATGGTTCACAAGTCCCAATTCAACCGCCGGAGTGTTGCCCTGTGTGCAATGGACCAGTTGAAAAGGAAGGTCCGAAACTGTATTGCGTTAATCCTGAATGTCCAGCTCAATTCCGTGAAAAAGTGAAATGGTTTGCTGCTCGCGACCAGATGAACATTGATGGATTGGGTGAAAAAGTTGTTGATCAACTTGTCGATGCTGGCTTGGTGAAACATTTTGCAGATTTGTACAAGCTTACGGCAGACGATTTGGTGCCTCTTGAGGGTTTTGCGCAAAAGTCAGCAGAGGCGTTGATTGACGCAATAGAAAACAGTAAAACTAGAGGTTTCGCAAGAGTACTCTCGGGTGTTGGTATTCGGCTCATTGGCCGTGCTACATCAAAAGTTGTCGCAAAGAAATATGCGAACTTTGATTTGTTGAAACAAGCAACTGTAGAGGATTTTGTCGAACTTGATGACTTTGGTCTGATTACCGCGGAGACATTGCACAAAGCAATTCATAGTTCGCAAGGCGGAGAATTATTCTCACGTCTTGCAGATGTTGGAGTACAACTTAAGAGTTCTGAAACTGTTTCAGTGGATCCTGCGTTCACAGATAAAGTAATCGTGATTACGGGTACTCTTGAACAATGGGAGCGAAAACAATTGACCGAGGAACTTGAACAACGCGGGGCAAAAGTGACTGGCTCGGTATCGAGTAAAACAGATATTGTTATTGCAGGGGAAAAGGCAGGTTCTAAGTTAAAAAAGGCACAAGATTTGGGTGTGGAAGTTTGGGATGAAGCTCAACTCATGGCATCGCTTTCAGGGTAAAATCCCTAATCTATGGGTCAGCTCGCACTAGGTTTTCGTTCATTGCTTATTAAAGTAGCCATATTCTTTGTGATGGCTGGTTTGCTTGCATGGGCTCTCGGTGGCACCTTGTTTCCAAAGCCGACCGTCGTGAATCTCCCAGGCGCAGGTCAAGTCTATTGGCGGGTCTCTTCGGGTGGCGACATTAACGGATTGCAATGGTCGCTAATGCACAATGATCAAGAGATAAAAACTGGTCGGTGGCAATCTGCAGTTGGTCCTGTGATTGTCGATGGAGTTTCTTGGATTGCAACTGGAAACGCTGGGCAGTGGTCTTTCTCAAAAGTGACAGGCACTACGATTGAAGAAGTTGCAGCGCCAACATCGGAAGTTCTTTCTTCGCTTTTTCCACCCCAAAAATAAATTGCAACAATGATTGCAAGTGCGATTCGGTACCAACCAAAAAGTGCTAGCCCGTGTTTTGATAAATATGCAACGAGCCATTTGATTGCTAGGGCTGCTGCTATGAAAGCAACAATGATTCCAATTATCATTGGTCCAACAGAGAGTGTAGAGAGTGTGTCTGAGTCCTTGAAAAGTTTAAAGACAGTTGCGCCACCAAGAGTTGGCAACCCAAGCAAAAAACTAAACTCTGCTGCATGTTTTGGTTTCATCCCCATAGCCATGCTGGCAACTATCGTTACCATTGACCTGCTTGTTCCCGGAAACATTGCAAGGCATTGAACAAGCCCGATGATCAGTGCTCTTTTCCAACTAAGGTGCTCAATATCAATAAAACTCATTGAATCGTTTCCTTCATGGAAAGCACTTCGTTGCCACCTTGCTGCGAATAACATGAGAACCCCTCCGATTGCTAATGCCCATATTACAGGTGTTGTTCCCATGAGCCATTCGTCGATTGCGTCATCGAAAAGTAAACCAAAGATTGCAGCAGGCAAGAATGCGATAATAAGATTAATTGCAAGTTTCAAGCCAATGGTGTTTTTGCCAAGAAGACCACGAATCATTTCGGCAACACGTTTTCTGTAGAGCCCAAGGACGGCAAGAATGGCGCCACTTTGGATGACAATGAGGTACGGGTCGATTGCTTTCTCGGTGAGCCCCATGAAAGATTTTGCAAGAATAAGGTGCCCAGTCGAACTGACTGGGATGTACTCCGTCAATCCTTCAACAATGCCAAAGATAATAGCCTGAAAATAATCCATCACGCACTAATCGTCATCTTGGTGCATGACACTTCGGATTTCCTTGCCAACTTTTTCGATTTCATGGTTTCGAAGTTCCTCTCTCTTGTTGTGAATCTCGTTTTTGACGAGTCGTTTTGCAAATGATCCATCTTGGACATTGTTTAAGAGAGTACGAAGTTTATTACGAAGATGTTCGTCATCAAGAAGATCCATTGCTTCATAAGCGCCCATTTCCGCGGTGTTGCTAATTGCTTTCATCATTTCTGCAATGCCACGTTCGTGGATAATGTCAGCAACTTGCTTTACTTCGTGGCAGCATTCAATATAGGCGAGTTCGGGTGGATATCCGCCATCAACGAGTGTTTCGTACGAGGCCTGAATGAGCGTTGCGAGTCCACCAACAATTATCGATTGCTCACCAAACAAATCAGTTTCGGTCTCATTTTTGAAGGTTGATTCCAATACGCCGAGTCGTGATGACCCAATACCAGCCGCCCAGCCAAGGGCAAGTTCGCGAGCAGTCTGGGTCGAGTTTTCTCGTTCAACAGCAAGAAGGGTGAGCACTCCTGAGCCCTCAAGATATTTTTGTCTGACTGTAATTCCCGGACCCTTTGGAGCAACCATGACGACCCCGATTCCAGCTGGTGGGTCAATTTGGCCAAAGTGGATTGCAAATCCATGGATGAAGCCAAGTGTTGCTCCCTGAATTAGATTCGGGGCAATGTCCTTGGTGTAGATATTTTTTTGTATTTCATCAGGTAAGGCGATGATTACCAATTCAGAGGAAGACGAATCGGCGATTGAACGCACTGTAAAACCATCTTCTCTAGCTTTGTCTGGATTCCTTGCACCAATGACTACGTCTAAGCCGCTATCACGAAGGTTCAAAGCGTGTGCTTTTCCTTGATTGCCGTATCCAATGATAGAAACGCTTTTGCCGGCAAGCCCATCGAGTGGAACGTCCTCGTTTTTCAATATTTGGAAATGGTTGGCACACATTGCGCTGTGAGCATACCATGGAAGCATGTCTACGTTTGTTTTTATTGGATTCCGAGGTTCTGGAAAATCGACACTTGGAAAGTGGCTCGCAGATGAACTAGATTTACCATTTGTTGATACGGATGAGAAAGTTCTTGGATTCTTAGGATTTCAAACTGTGATGGAGGCATGGGACGCCGTGGGTGAAGAAGGTTGGCGGGAAGCTGAACTTCATCTCATCCCAGAATTATTAGAGCAAGACGCTGTAGTTTCACTTGGCGGGGGAGCGCCATTACTCCCGAATGTTGCCAAAGCAATTGCAGTTTGTGATGTTGTTTTTAATTTAACTGCGAGTGAAAATGTCACTGCAGACCGTCTTGCGCGTAGTTGCGATCGACCCGAGTTGTCTGCTGATGATACCGAGATGCGTCTGTCTCGGTTGCCAATGTATGCAGAACTTGGCACGTGCGGGATTGATACTTCAGGTGATCTTGAGTCGACTAAGAAATGCATTGTAGAGTTCCTAGAACATGGGCACCAAATGCCACCTGCAATGTAACCATACGCCAATTTTGGCTCTGATTAGAAGAAGGTGCGAAAATTAATGCAATTTGTAACAAAACCCAAAATAAAAGGGCACCTAAAATGTGCCCTTTTACAATTCATCCAACTGGTGGGTTAACTGATTTTACGTCCAATACGACGTTGTCGAGAAATAATCTTGCGACCATTTTTCGTTTTCATGCGAGCACGGAATCCTATGGATCGAGCACGTTTGATCTTACTATTACGTCTTGGATAATGAACAGCCATTGAGAAACTCCTGATTCGGATTTTAATCCGAGTCGCACATCATACCTCACACGACATTTCTCTGCAAGGGTTGTACAATGCCATTCCTACACCCTATCAGTGGTTTATCACCTTATGGATAACGATTGGATCGAATTAGCTCAGAGCATTATTCAGTATACGTTCAAGGACAAAACCCTCCTAGAACAAGCTTTATCCCATTCCTCGGCTGTAGATCAGCGCCATCAAAGCAATGAACGGCTTGAGTTTCTTGGGGACGCTGTCCTAGGATTTGTCGTTTGCAACGACACGTTTCAGCGGTACCCTGAGTTCGAGGAAGGGGACATGACAAAAGTGAAATCTACAGTCGTAAGCCGGAAAGTTTGTGCTGAAATAGCCCTTGAACTTGACTTATATCGCATTTTACGAGTTGGAAAGGGGATGGGCGCTGGAAACCTACCAGCTTCAGTATCTGGAGCTGCGTATGAAGCAATCATTGGAGCTATTTACTTAGATAGTGGCTTTGAGGTTGCCCAGAAATTTGTCCTTCAAACCATCAGCGAGAGAATCGAAGAAGCCGCGTCCTCAACTCACCAAGATAATTATAAATCCGTCCTTCAGCAGGTCGGGCAAAAGATAGCTGGCTTTGCACCCGCCTACGTTGTCCTAGATGAAAAAGGCCCTGACCACGCTAAGTGTTTTGAAATATGCGTTGAGCTTGGCGGAAAACGATATACCTCAAAATGGGGACCATCGAAAAAACAAGCAGAACAGCTTGCTGCTCTTGAAGCACTGAAAGAATTACAGTTTGCTGAAGAACTTGAAGATGGTACAGTCAACATTCTTGAAATTCACGGCGAGTAGCCACGAAGTGGTCGCATCCTCCGAGCACCGTTTCCATCTTCATCCTTTATCTCAATAAACCCGCGATGTTCTTCATCCGATTTCATTGTGGCAACAGAAATGCCTCGTTGGTTAGCAATGCTTAATGCGCCACCTCCAGTATCTCCAACTGTTGAAGCTACAAAAATAGGAATGTTGTATGCGTTATACAAATTCAAAAGTCCACCGTCATCGGATGCAGCAAGGACGCCCATCTTTTTGCCAGAAGATGTGTTCACAACAACGCCACCACCTCCACCTGGAAGCATTCTCATTTCAGAAACGACGTTGCCATCTCGGTCAGCAATTTGAAATCGTCCATGTCCACTCGGGTCACTTGCAACCACTGCAACGGGTAATCCAAATTCATTCTGAATATGAAGTGAAGCATTTGCACCACTAAGTGTTAATGCTCCGCTTGCAAATTGCGAAAGCTCTTCGCCATCTTGATTCCATAAAGAGAACGTGCCACCATTTGGTGTTGACCAAATGCCTGCGACATTTGTTCCTGAGTCATCCCAGACTGCAAGGTCGCCACCGCTAGAAGTGCCAGATAGTCGAAGCAAATTGACTCCACTATGGTTGTATAAATCGAACCGTCCGCCATCGTCAGTTTGAGCGATTGAAACAACTGGGGTTCCTTCTGCTCCAAGAACATCAATTCGATTTACAACAAGGTGATCGAGTACGGTTGGGCCAGCAGCATTTGCCGCAAACAACCCAGCGCCAATCAAAAGCATCCATGAGGCGGCCCTCCATCTTCGTACACTTTTTCGTAGTGTGCTAAGTTCAAGTTCAATATTGTTGAGTCGTTCTGAATTCATGGCGTTTCTTCCTTTAGAGCATTCAAGCATCGTGCGTGGATATCGCAACTGGGCTGTATCTTAGGTTTTAGATTCTTGTTTCTTCTATCGTCCTTTGACGCACTTAGAAGATAGTTATTGCACTATCATCTTCCGCTAATATCATTCTATTTGACCCTAAAGCGATGGCTGTTCTCCTCAATGAGTAGATTTTCAGGTGAAGACGGTGTACTAAGCAAATGTGTCATGATCTGATTCATGACACTACAACATACTCATATCTGATACGGAAAGAGTAGAATGGGGAAGATGGTAGAGGAAACAAAAGCGCAACCAAAAGGGTTGGGCTTCATGCTAATCGTTATTTCTGGGTTGTTGCTTGCGTTAATAATGGAAGCAACGAGTGTACTAGATCGTGATCTTGACTGGCAATCAGCCGTATTAACAAGGGGACTCTTTGGGACTATTGTTGGCGTGCCACTGGCATGGCGGTGCTTAAATCAATTTACTTACCGTAATAAATTGTTGACGATTCGAAATGGGTTTAATGCAGTGTTTTTGTTTGGTATTTATTTTGCCGTCTCAAAGATACTTCCAGCAGATGCAATTGCCATTACAAGTACCCAACCAATTTGGGTTGCAGTTCTCTGTATTTTTTGGTTTGGATACCGTTACTTCTTTCGGTTTTGGATTGCAGGGCTGCTCGCTACGATTGGAGTGGTAATACTTGTCTCAGCAAAACCACCAGATAGTTTGTCCGTTGTAGCATTGCTCATCGTGATTACAATATTAAGAGGTGCAGCAGTTATTTTGCTTCGTTCTTTGAAAGATGTTCCTCCTACTATCATCGCGTTGCACTTTTCAGTAATGGTATTGATTTCTGGGGCAATCGTCTTTTTCTTTTCTGGTGGCCATCACAAACTCGATACGATTTTGGATGCAAAAGGAATAACGTTGCTATTGATTATTGGCGGAGGGGCAACTTTTTTTCAAATTCTTCAAGCAAAAGTTGCAATTATTGTTGGTTCGATGTCAACAGCGGTCATCATAATTGTTGCAGTTGTCTTTGCGTACATCATGGACATTTTCTTACACCATGCACATATTAATGGAATGCATATTTTCGGATTACTTTTGGTGATTTTGCCGACTGCTTGGATTGTGATTAGCAAACACGTTCAAAAGCCAATCGACCCCAAGAAATAAACTTTCCCGAGGGATTGTATTTGGATAGTTTTTTCGGGGGGGTAACACGCGTGGAGGGACTCGAACCCCCAACCCTCGGCTTCGAAGGCCGATGCTCTATCCAATTGAGCTACACGCGCTTGGGTAGGGACGCAAATTATACTCTGTATAGCCCTGAGTCGTTTGTGAGGGTATCATGCTCGCCATGACAATTATGCAAGGCAAAAAAGGTCTCGTTGTTGGTATCGCCAATGAACGAAGTTACGCTTGGTACATCGCAAAATCGCTCGTAGAAAATGGAGCCGAATGTGTTTTTACTCACCTTCCCGGTGAAAAGATGGAGCGGCGCGCTCGAAAAGCAATCGAAGCAATTGGCGTTGAAAATCCTACACTCATCTCGATGGATGCTGGAAGCGACGAGGACTTGGACAAGGTTTTTAGCGATCTTGGCGAAATCGACTTTTTAGTCCACTCGATTGCCTTTGCAGATAAGGATTGGCTCAAAGAGGGCAAATTTGCAGCAACACCTCGCGAGGTTTATACGCAAGCGCTCGATATCAGTGCGTACACATTGATGGCAATGGCGAATAGAGCCGCGCCCCTTATGAAAGATGGTGGCTCGATTATTTCGATGAGTTACTTAGGGGCTGTCAAAGCAGTACCCGGCTACAACGTCATGGGTGTTGCGAAAAGTGCGCTTGAATCGGCGACTCGGTACCTTGCAATGGAACTAGGCGAAAAAAATATCCGTGTGAACTCGATTAGTGGCGGACCCCTGAAAACGTTGTCTTCTATGGCAGTTGGCGGGTTTAGTTCGATTCTTGACTGGGTTGAAGAAAAAGCGCCACTCAAGCGAAATGTAACGGGTGAAGATGTTGGTAACTCTGCGGTCTACTTGCTTAGCGATATGTCTTCGGGTGTTACGGGGCAAGTTTTGTACGTGGATTGTGGTTACTCGTCGGTTGGACTGTAACTGCCTGGAAAAAACCACGGCTTGTCGCTTTTAAGAACTTTCGGAGGAACAATTGCATCGCGAATAAGTTGCGTGAGTGCTTCCATGTTTTCGCCAGTGTGCGCGCTGACGCAAAGGTCTGAGTCTGCTTTGTCTTTGATATCTGATTTTGTAGCAATGCGTATTGCGTGATTGTCTGTTTCAAACCAATCGTGCGTCTCATCTGCGATAAGAATTGTTAGAACGGCTTCGGTCATGATTTTTTTTGCAATTGTTATTGCTTCTTGTTCGATGGCATCATCGGAATCGCGAAAACCGGGAAGGTCGTACAAGTCAAGGACAAGCCCGCCGCAATTTATTCTTGCGCCAACTGCATCGCGAGTTGCACCCGGAAGGTCGTGCACTATCGAGGTGTCCTGTTTAGTGAGCGAATTCATCAATGTGCTTTTTCCCGTATTTGGTGAGCCAAGCAAAACAACTTTCGGCGGGTAAATAAGATGGTTCAGAATTGTCGCTCGGTTTAGGTCGTCTTCTAATGGAGTTACGCCTCGCAATTTATCCGGCTGTTTAAGAAGTAACTCGACTGAAAGCTGGCTCTCTGCAATTGAAAGTGTTCTGAGCATCGCAGAGTCGATTTCGTCTTGTGCTTCAGGAAACTGTGGTTCATCTGTTTGCTCAATGTCAAGTTCGCTAAAGAGCTTGGCAAGTTTACGAAGGATTTGCATTCCGCCATGAGGCATAATATGCGCGAGTTGGTTGTTGATTTGTACAGCAACCGCCTCATCGATTCCTAGAATGTCAACGAGGTAAAGTCTGCCATCAATCCAATTTGATCGGCTTGTGATTTGGGAAAGGGTAGTCGTGACATTTCCTGCTAATTGAATGATTGCAATCGCACCTTGACTAGGAGGCGTGAGTAACGTCCAGGTTCTCTTAGACATCTTCTTCGATAGTCATTGCGTGTTTGACTGAAATTGCAATGCCTTGCAACTGCAAGTCAGGAATAATTTGCTCAATAATATCGTCCTCTTCGAAAAGGACTTTTGCGTCACCACCAGTTGCAAGAATGCTTGGATAGGCGCCGTATCGAGAGGCGTATTGCTCCGAGAGTTGGCGGACCATGCCTTGAATTCCGTGGAAGACTCCCTGCAGCATTGCTTGGGCGGTGTTCTTGCCGAATGCTTCTCGAAGTGGTCGTTCAAAATCAACATCTGGAAGGGCGGTTGTTCCATTGTGCATTGCTTGTAATTGCATTCTCGCGCCTGGAGCAATTGCTCCCCCGTGAAAGGTGCCATCGCCATCAACAAAATCTACAGTAACACAGGTGCCAGCATCGACCACGATACATGCTTGATTTGATAATTCCCATGCAGCAGCTGCGTTTAGAAGGCGATCGACGCCTGTAATTGTCTCAGGGTCAAGATGCCTTCCAATTGCAACGGGGACATCTTCGCCAACATTCCATATTTGTTTCGAAGTCTGGTCCGCGAGCATGCCTTTTATTGCGTATCCAGCGGTTTCATTTGAAGATGCCATCACGATTTGTGGGCTTTCACCATCAAGTTCATTCCAATACACCAATGCTTGTTCAACAATGTCACTTGTGGCAGATGATTTGAAAGAGGAGAGTTCATCGATCGCATTTTCTTTGAAGGTTGCGATTGAAGTTCGGGTATTACCGACAGTAATTGCTAAGAAGGGGTGATCTGTGCTCATCAAGGTATTGTATCGTTGGTATCCTGCCACTTCATGGCAGAAGCAACGATTATTGATGGACGCGCTTTGGCGGCTAAGGTGAAGGATATCCTTGCAGTTCGGGTGGAAGGTTTGAAAGACCGTGGAAAATGTGTTCGGCTTGATGCCGTTCTTGTTGGAGGAGATCAGGGAGCACATTTATATGCTGACAATCAGGAGAAAGCATGTAACGCTGTTGGGATTGAATATAACTTACATGAATTGCCCGACTCAGCAACCCAAAAAGATGTGATGGCGACAATTGATGAGCTTAACGGAAATCCGATGGTAACCGCGATTATGGTGCACATGCCGCTACCAGAGCAAGTGGATGCCGACGCAATTCAAACTATGATTGATGTTGACAAAGATGTTGAAGGCGTGAATCCTGCGAATATTGGCAATATTGTTTTTGGGCGGCGGAGTTTGGTGCCATGCACGGCACTCGCTGTGATGGAGATGATTGAATCGACTGGCATAGAGATTCGAGGCAAGCAAGCGGTTTGTGTTGGGGCAAGTACCATTGTTGGCAAGCCAGTCGCAGTCTTATTGATGCAGGCGGAAGCGACTGTAATTTCGACGAACGAACATACTCCAAACCAAGAAACATTAACACGAAACGCAGATATTCTTGTGACGGCTGCTGGGGTACCCAATTTAGTTACCGCTGATATTGTGCAAGAAGGCGCAGTTGTGATTGATGTTGGTATCAATCGCATTGTTGGTGAAGACGGGAAAAAATGTACGGTTGGTGATGTCGATTTTGAAGCGGTCAAAAAAGTTGCTGGATTCATTTCCCCCGTTCCAGGCGGCGTCGGACCGATGACAGTTGCAATGCTGCTTCGTAATACCGTGCAAGCGGCAGAATAAAAACTGTCCAGCGGGTCGTTTAATGAAGTTTAATGAAGTTTAATGAAATAGTCGGGTTGCGGCTTCGCGGTATCGGGCGACTGTGCCTTCGATGATTTCGGATGGAAGTTCAGGACCGGGAGGTGTTTTGTCCCAGTCGCCAGAGGCGACTATTGTCTCAAGCCAATTACGTACATACTGTTTGTCGAAACTATCTTGTTCTCGTCCAACTTCGTATTCGTCTGCTGGCCAGAACCGTGAACTATCTGGAGTGAGCACTTCGTCAATCAAGAGCAGTTCATTGGTTGGATTGCCTGCTTCATCAAGAGCATATCCAAATTCAAATTTTGTATCCGCAAGAATGATGCCTCGCTCTGCTGCATACTCTGCTGCCTTTGTATACATTTCAAGAGAGACAGCTCGCAAACGTTCCATCACATCGCGTCCTGCAATTTCACACGCTGTTTCAAAATCAATGTTTTCGTCGTGTCCTTCAACAGCTTTTGTTGCGGGCGTGAATATTGGTTCAGGCAATTTACTTGAAAGTTGTAATCCCTGAGGGAGTGGAATCCCACAAACCGTTCCATCGTTTTGATATTCCTTCCAGCCACTACCAGCTAAATATCCGCGAACTACGAACTCGACAGGAATTACTTCGCAAGCCCGTCCGAGCATCATACGTCCCTCGCATTGGTCATAGAGTGAAGGGTCAAGATCCGGCACATCCTCTGGATTCGTTGAAATTAAATGGTCTTGAATTATTCCAAGATCCCGAATGAAATCAAACCACTTGCAACTAATTGTCGTAAGCTCTCTACCCTTTCCGGTCACAGGATTGGGCATAACGACATCAAATGCGCTGATTCGGTCACTTGCGATAATTAAAACCATCCCAGTTTGCCCACTTTTTGCAGGGATTTGGTAGATATCTCTGACTTTGCCTTGGCGGCGCTGCTCGAAAGGAAGGTGGGTTTCATAAACGGCGGCTTCAGTTGTGTTCATGATTTGCATTGTAGCGTCCCACACATCCTAAGAAGTGGAAACTACAATACTTGTAGACTAAAATGATACGTTTTACCCTTTGCTCCAAAAATAGTATTGCCGAAAAACTCGTCAACGTTCATCTCCTCACGAGAGATAATCAAGTGATTCCGGGAAGGGTAACAATTGAAAATGGAATAATAACTGCTGACGCTCAGGGGCATGCAAACTTCGCAATTGGCATATTGTACGATGCAGGAAATGCTGGTCGCTTGATGCTCCAGACTTCAATTCTTCCTCGTCGAGTTAAGCCATACATGCTTTCACTTGAATTGGCGAGGCATCGCATTAAGTCGTTCCTTGAACTGAGTGAAAACTGGAGTCTTTTTCATCTTTCTGAAGACAACCCCGCAGTACTACGCTGGGAAGAATCTCGATCGATTTTTACGAAAGCCCTTGTGTGCGCCGATCAAAATAAGGCAAACGATTTGGCAAGACGTGCATTAGAAATTTCGATAGATGCTTCTGAACGCCTTGCGATGGCGCATGCACAAATTTTGTTACACCGTCGGTACGCTACAAAAAATGCTTCAAACTCAACTCTTGGTGTAAACATAGCATCTCAGAGATTTGATGAACCGCTCCGAGCTCTTGTAAGCAATACTATTGATATTGTAAAAATTCCAATGCAATGGTCGGAGATTGAACCAGAAGAAGGGGTCTTTCAATGGGGTTCTATTGATCGTTGGGTAAAGTGGGCGCGTGATCACAAGAAACACATTATTGCTGGCCCATTGCTAGACTTTACTTCAAAGGATGGAATACCAGAGTGGGTTAAAAAAACAGAGCATGATTATTCTTTGTTTCGTGATAAATGTTATGACCATATCGAACGTGTAGTACAAAGGTACGGCGCCGCAGTTCTTTTTTGGAATGTTGCCACTGGGTTAAATCTCAATAGATATGTGAAATTATCTTTGCCAAATTTAGTGGACCTTGTTCGGACCGCTCGCCTTCTTGTAAAGCAAGGCAGGCAAGGATCGAAAGTGATGATTGAGCTTTCTGAGCCATTTTCAGAATTTGTAGCTACGACTCCTGGTTCATGTAACGCACACGTATTCCTTTCAAGATTGGCTCAAGAGGGCGTGTCCCTCGATGCGCTGGGGGTTCAGTTTCTTATAGGTGGGCAAGGTGGAAGGGCAACTCGTGATCTTATGCTCATGAGCGCTAAACTTGACGAATTTCTGCATCTAGATTTTCCGATTATTATTTCGGATTTCGGTACTCCATCGAAGACAATACATGAACACTACGGATGGTGGAAATCCCCTTGGGATGAAGAGCGACAAGAACAGTGGACGTCCCAGATGTTTGCAATCGCAATGAGTAAGCCCTTCGTAGATTCTGTGATATGGACCGATTTATACGACTACAAAACGATGAAACTTCCTACAGCGGGACTCATATCCCTGAAGGGAAAACCAAGGGCAGTCCTAGACAAGCTCCTTGCAATGCGCAAGCGACTGAGCAAGCCTTTGGGACCGCTCAATCTGCCAAAACGGAAAGATGCGACCAAGGAAAACGAGTGAGACGTATTGGGGCAACCCCGATTTCGATTCTGCTCATTCTCTACTGTGCATACCTCTCTGTTTCATATTCAATTCCTAATACTGGGGATGTTGCGGTAGAGCCATTTAGGGTATGTCTTCAAACTGACCAGGCAGATGTCCTAGAGTTACTCCCTGGAATTGGACCGACAATGGCTGACAGGATTGTTGAATTTCGAAAAGAACATGCCATTGAATCACCAGATGATTTACTTCAGATACACGGCATTGGGAAAAAAACGGTTGATGAATTACGCTTACTGACAACTTCGGAGCCTAGAACGCAATGAGCGGAAAACATGTGTACTCGGCAATTGAAGAAGTGTCTTCGTTAATGGACGTGCAAGGATGTGTAACAGTGGGGCCAGTGAGTGGTTCATTTGGAGCGATGGCGGTTTCTGAATTGTGCAAGAAAAGAAGTGTTCTTTTTGTGACGGCTCATCTAGATGATGCAGATGAAAGTGTCGTAATGCTTCGAGATTTGGGAATACAAGTAGAAGTGTTTCCAGCTCTAGAAGTAGAAATTGCAAAAGATATTCTCGCTACGCGTTATGCCTTGCTCGATTCACTTCAACGTAGCCATGCGCCAAACGTAATAGTTGCAAGCGTTCCTGCACTCATGCAAAAAACCCCTTCACCTTTAGAAGTGAAGTCGGTTGTTAGACGAATCCAATTCGGTGATTCATGCTCGCTAAGTGAATTGCAGCAATGGCTTGTTGATGCAGGGTATGAACGGCGTGAAACTGTTGATGAAGCTTCTCAATTTGCACTTCGTGGTGGCATTCTAGATATTGCAACTGCTGCTGGTGAATTTGTGCGTCTTGATTTTTTTGGCGATACGATTGAGGCGATAAATGAAATTGACCCCGTGTCACTTGGGTCTGACTGTGTAATTGATGAAGTAATTCTTACAACTTCGATACCTACAGAAAACGAATCAAATCTTGTCCAACACATTCCTAATTCGTGGTGTGTTGTGCTGGATGATGCCGGCGAGATTTCACAACAGGCAAGGAGTTACTTTGATCGTGTTACTGACTCCTCGAAATTAGCACATCTTGATGATGTTCAAGCAGAGATGGTTCGAAGGTTATCTGGTGTTATTGGCTGTAGTGGACCTCCCGCTGTTGGTGTGGAGATTCAGTTGCCAGTGAGATCATTACCAATTTTTTCAACTGTTGCTTCTGAAGCACTCGCAGAATTGGTCGAGATGTCAAAGGTTCGCAGCGTTCTGCTTACTTGCAGAACATCTGGCGAGGCAGAGCGCATGAAAGAGTTGATGACAACTGGACAAGAACTTGAAAGTGCTCAACAATTGCATGTCGTGGAAACCTTTGTACACAGGGGTTTCTTGCTTGGCGATGACTTTGCGATTGTTCCAACTCACGAAATATTCCATAGGTACGAATTAAGACGTGGTGTTCGCTCAAAACAAAAAACAATGCGTCAGGCAATGGCATCTTTTGATGTTGATGACATTGTTGTGCACCGCGACCATGGAATTGCACAGTATTTAGGTATTCGACATCTGGATGGGCAGGAAGAAATTGAGTATCTAACTCTTAAATTTGCAGGAGGAAAGTTGCTTCATGTCCCTGGAACGCATGCTCATCTTGTGCAACGGTATGTTGGTGCTTTTAAGGGTCGCCCTGAACTTTCAACATTGGGCGGTACGCGTTGGGCAAATCAAAAAGTAAAAGCTAAAGGAGCAGTTGTAGATTTGGCGCATGAGATGATTCGCGTTCAAGCAATTCGAGAGTCTGCTCCGGGGATTGCCTTTCCCGAAGATACACAATGGATGCAGGAATTTGAATCTAGTTTTCCGTGGGAAGAAACGGAAGATCAAAATGTTGCGATAGCGGCAGTTAAAACTGATATGCAATCTTCTCGGCCAATGGATCGACTTATTTGTGGCGATGTTGGATTTGGAAAAACTGAAATAGCAATTCGCGCAGCTTTTAAAGCCGCCGAGTCTGGGCGCCAAGTTGCAATCCTTGTTCCAACAACAGTTCTTGCGGTACAACATGAACGGACAATTCAAAAACGACTCGCAGATTATCCATTTGTTGTGGAATCATTAACACGGTTTCACACGCCTGCTGAACAGAAAGAAATATTAGAACGGGTTTCCAGGGGCGAAGTAGACATTCTAATCGGGACGCATCGTATATTAAGCAAGGACGTGTTTTTCAGTCGCCTTGGACTTGTTGTGATTGATGAAGAACAACGCTTCGGGGTTGAACATAAGCAACGTCTTCTAGCATTGCGAGCAGAGGCCGATGTATTAACCCTTACAGCAACGCCGATTCCACGTACATTGCACATGGCATTGCTTGGGATTCGAGATATCAGTTCTCTGCAGATTGCGCCAGTTGATCGGAGGGCAGTTGTGACTGAGATAAAAAGCTGGGATACACAACTTGTAAAAGATGGCATATTGCGGGAACTAGCTCGCGAAGGGCAAGTTTTTTATGTTCATAACAGAGTATTCGATATCGAAGAGGTAGCTGAAGAAATCAGAAACCTTGTTCCAGAGGCACGCGTTATTGTTGGTCATGGGCAGATGCCTCCTAGGGCTCTTGAAAAAGTTATGCTTGATTTTGTTCAAGGAAATGCAGATGTATTAGTTTCAACAACAATTATTGAGTCGGGGATTGATATTCCTAGTGCGAATACAATGTTCATTGATGATGCTGATCGTTTTGGGCTTTCCGATTTGCACCAACTAAGAGGAAGAGTTGGCAGGTACAAACATCGGGCGTATTGCACTTTGCTCCTCCCACGTGATCGATTTGTAAATACCACTGCAAGAAAACGATTGCACGCTATTGAACAATTTTCAATGCTCGGAGCTGGGTTTCAAATTGCTCTTCGTGACCTTGAAATTCGCGGAGCTGGAAATTTGCTTGGTGCTGAGCAGTCGGGTCATATTGCAGCAGTCGGGTATGAAATGTATTGCCAGTTACTTGAGCAGGCAGTACAGCGCTTGAAAGATGGTAAGAAAACTTCATTGCTAGAGACCATGATTGACCTTGGAGAAACCGGAACAATTCCAACAGTATGTATTGCGGCTCCTTCAAGACGGCTTTCAATGTACTGTCGCCTTGCCCAGTGCGAGAGCCAGCGTGAGGTGGATGTTGTTGTTCACGACTTAAAAACGGGCTATGGCGATTTGCCTGACGGGCTTTTGCGTCTTGTTCGCTATCACGAATTAAGAGTAGCAGCAGCTCTACTGAATATTGCTTCGATGACCCTTGATGAAGAAGATGTAGTTATTCGGACGAAGGATGTAGATTCTCTTCGTAATAGATTAAAAATGGCTGGTGGAACTCTAAGGCAAGTTGGGAACGGCTCATCAACGGGGTTTGTTGCGTTGTATTACAGGTCTGCTAATCAGGATGAATCTATGAGTATCTTGTCTGAGTTGCATCATCATCTTGTAGAATCAAGTTGCGTGTCGTAGACGGCCGATAGAAAAACTCATGTGTTCCATTTCTCAAACTGGTCGTAGGACCTTGCCCCCAACTCACGATTCCTTGACGCATAAGTTTTCCGTCAACGGTCACGAAGGGTACCTTACGATTGGGTTATTTGAAGATGGAACGCCAGGGGAGATATTTATTAAGATGAGCAAAGAGGGCTCAACACTTTCGGGATTGATTCAAGGTTTTTGTAGAGCGTTTTCTTTAGCGATTCAATACGGTTTGCCGGTTTCTGATGCGGTAGATCGTTTTCGAAATATGCGATTTGATCCAATGGGTCGAACAGCAAATCCTGATATTCCAAATGCGACAAGTATTCTTGACTATGTCGTTCAATTTCTTGAATACGAATTCAATATCCTTTCATCACGAGAGGCATCTGCTGCGTAACGCCGGAGATCCCTACTCTAGATAATTACAAAAGCTCGCCACACCTGGCGAGCTTTTGTTCTGTAATCGGAGTAATGCTATATTAAGAAGCTTCGACAGTTTCTTCAGTTTCTTCCGAAGTGTTTTCTTCTTCTGCATCTGCTTGTTTTTCAATAACAATCAAATTGCCCTCATCATCAAATTCCATATCTTCGCGGTCTTCAAGAGGTCTGTCTGGGTTCACAAGAACCTCAACATCCACCTTCAAGTCGCTTCCGAATTGGATAGTGACATGAAATTCACCAATGCGACGAATTGCTTGGTGAAGGCGAACTGCACGAGTATCAACGGTGAATCCATTTTCAATGAGAGCATCTGCGATATCACGTTGTGTAACAGAGCCGTAAAGGCCGCCTTGGTCATTTGCGCTTCTAGTGAGCGTAAGCACGATGCCTTCAAGTTTTTCGATAATAGAAGCTTGCTCTGATCGTTTTGCTTCGTAATCTTTGAGTGCGATTTCACGAGCTTCGGCTAGAGCTGCAATTTTTTCAGGTGTTGGTGTTTCTGCCAGCCCCATTGGTAGAAGATAGTTACGAGCGAACCCTGTTCTAACGCGAACAATATCGCCAACAATTCCTAGGTTCTCTACGTTTGATGTGAGAAGGAGTTCAATTCTTCGTGTGCTTGCCATGTTGTGATGTCCTTTCTAAGGAAAGTTAGGAGTCGCCGGCACGACCCCAACTGATATAGGTAGACGCTTGCCGGTGCATCGGTTATTAAAAATCAGAATGGGATGTCATCTGCTGGAGGTGCAGCAGTTGTCGCAGTGCCTGCTGGCGGAGGAGTGGACGATTGTCCACCCTTGGAGTCAATAAATTGGAAACTCTCAATCACAACTTTGAGTTTAGAACGATTGTTTCCATCTTTGTCTTGCCATTGGTCAAGTTTTAGCCGACCCTCAACAAACACTGGCTTCCCTTTGGAGAGGTATTGGGACATAACTTCGGCAGTTCGACCCCAAGCTTCGCAGTCGACAAACGTCGTTTCCTCACGCATTGTGCCTTCGCGATCTTTAAATTTGCGATTCATAGCAATACCGATTTGCGCAACAGATTGGTTGCTTGGTGTTTGCTTTAGTTCGGGATCTCGGGTGAGATTGCCCATGATGAGGACTTTGTTATATGTAGCCATAATGTTTCTCCAACTTGTAATTCTACCAGAAAAAACAGGAAGATCGATTTTCGTTGCTTTTTTTCGTTACGTTTCGCTTGGTTCTTCGGTAGCGACCTGTGCAACTTCTTCAGCCACCTCGTTTGCCACTTCTTCAGGAATCTCCGGCTCTGGAGTTGGTTCTTTGGCGACTTGGTCTTCTTTTCTAGTAACAGTACTTCCTGCAGAAGTGCCTTTTTCAGATGTCTTTTCGCCTCGAAGTTTGATTTCGTCTGCGAGATCTTGGGCACCTTCATTTGCTTCGATGATTTCGGTTGGGAGATGTTCCGCGCGGGTAACCATCATTCTGAGCAATTGTTCTGATTGATTGCAGCGACGTTCAAGGTCACTGATAGCAGCGGTTGGTGAATTAAAATAGACCAAGAAGTATACGCCTCGTTTGTTGCCATCTATTTCGTAAGCGAGTCGACGGTCGTCCCATTTACGGAAATTAATAACAGATACGCCTGATTTATCAAGGAGTTCCTTGAGGTGGTCTACGGCTTCTTGTAGGTTTGCTGTTGCTGATTGTGGAAAAAGAAACATGCCTTCATACAATGCAGTTCGTTCGTTGCTCATAATAATATTACCTCGTAGTTTCTGAATTCTGAGTTTCGTTAAATATATTCATTGCTTCGTCAATGCCTGAATGAATCCAAGTTATTGCAGCATTGACTGCGTGGGAAAGTGCTGGTTCAATTATTTCCTGTTGATCAGGAGTGAATTTGCCAAGCACGTAATCTGATTGTGGAATTAATCCTGGTTCGTCAACTCCGATCCGGAGCCGCGCCCACTCGCCACCTCCAAGGTGGTTTGTGACATCAGTTAAACCATTGTGTCCACCTGCTGTTCCATTGTTTTTAAGACGAATTGAACCGCAGGGGAGGTGGATGTCATCCACAACGAGAAGCAAATCCACAGTTGGATCTGCCTTGTAAAAAGAAATTGCTTGCTTAATTGGCTGGCCACTCCTGTTCATGAATTGTTGGGGTTTCATGAGAAGTACCTTCTCGCCATTAGCTCTAGCTTCAATGACCACAGCGTCAAACTTGGATGTCGCGGGCTCGCCGGGTGCAAGTTGCCTTGCAATGCTATCAATAACTTCGAACCCAACATTATGCCGAGTACGATTGTATTTTGAGCCAGGATTTCCAAGACCAACGATGAGTTTCATTCTTCACTCGCCCCTTCGGTTGAATCTTCTGAAGTTGCTTCACTAATAACTTCAGGTGATGCTTGTTCAGTTTCTTCATCCATGGCTACTCCTTCACCTACTTCTTGCTCTTCTACTTCTTCTTGGACGATGGTCACGTGAGCAATGTGTCGCTCTGGATCAAGAATCGCTCGGACTCCTTCAGGTAGGGTCAAGTCGCCAATAGTGAATACTTCTTCAACTGTAGATAGGTCAACCTTAATTGAATCTGGAATATCTTTTACCATGCATTCGATTTCAATCTTTGGCCGTGGTATTTCAAGAATAGCTCCATCGGCAGATGCGTTAATCGGTTGACCAGAAATATCCAGTGTCATAGTGATTGTCACAACTTGTTTCAAATCTACGCGAGCAAAATCAAGATGGATGAGATTATCGCCAAGATAACCAAATTGAAGGTCTTTGACCAACACGGTTGCAGGGCTACCGTCACCATTGTCAAGTTCCATGATGTGGTTGCCATCGCGTAGATACGCGACTGCTTCTTTTTCATCTACACTTACTGAGACGGGTTCTGTTCCTTTGCTATAAATAGTCGCAGGGAGTCGACCGTTTTTGCGAAGACGCCGGGCATACGTTGTGCCAAGTTTATCTCGCAGCTCTACTTTTAATATGGGTGCTTTTTGTGCCATTTCTTTTCCTATCTAAACTTTATTTTTTGGGACCTTCTCCACGATTGAAGAGGCTCGATATTGACATATGGTGGTGAATTCGATGTACGGCTTCACCAAGAAACCGTGAAACACTGAGAACATGAAGTTTGTCCTCGATGCCTTCTAGCCGGCTATCGGGGGCAATAGTGTCAGTGATAATGACTTCACTGATTGGAGATGATTTAATTCGTTCAACTGCAGGACCGACAATGACACCATGAGTTGCTGCTGCGATAACTTTAGTTGCACCTTCCTCGGTGACCAACTTAGCTGCTTCGCAAATTGTTCCAGCTGTTGAAATCATGTCATCAACCATTAGTACTGTTTTGCCTTTGACATCACCGATGAGGCGTTTGGAAACAACTTCGCTTCCGGAATCTCTTCGTTTGTCGATGATGGCGAGTTTTGAATCGAGCAAACCTGCGTACATGTTTGCAACTTTTACATTCCCAACATCTGGGGAAACGATGACCATATCATCCCCTTGTATATCTGTTCGTTGTGAAAAGTAGTCGCAAAATACTTTGGTCGCTGTAAGGTGGTCAACAGGAATATCAAAGAACCCCTGAATTTGTGCTGCGTGCAAATCCATGCAAAGAACGCGGTTCGCACCTGCTGCAGTCATAATGTTTGCAACAAGTTTCGCTGTAATTGGAACTCGCCCTTCGTCTTTTCTATCTTGCCTTGCATAGCCAAAGTATGGGACAACAGCGGTTATGCGACCTGCGGATGCTCTGCGTAACGTGTCAATCCAAATAAGTAGTTCCATAAGATTGTCATTCACTGGCATCGCAGTAGATTGCACAATGAAACAATCTCTTCCGCGTATATCTTCATCAATTTTGACAATAATTTCGTTGTCGGGGAAGCATTCGACTGTGGCTGCTGCTAAAGGCATTTCCAAATGGCTGCACATTTCTTCTGCTAGATGTTTGCCACCTGTGGCTGCAAAAATTTTCATTCTTTTGTGATCATCGTGGCTCATACTGTTGGCTCCATTTTGTTTTGTAACCGGTTCAGTAACACATGTTCAACATCAGCGAGTTGCTTTGGTGTATTGATAGAAAGAATGTCCTCAGGCGCAACGGCATTGACAATCTCAACAGGTTCATTTCTGTCGAGAAGCATTTGCGGAACTTCTGTGAGGTAGTACTCATTGGTGAGTGCGTTTGGTTGTAAATCGTCAAGGCATTCCCAGAGTGTTTTTGATTTAAATACTGCATAACTTGGATACACTTCGTGAATTTCAAGTTGTTCAGGGGTTGCATTTTTATGTTCAATTATTTCGGCGAAACGGTCGTTTTCATCGCGTATGATTCGTCCATATCCAGTTGGGTCTGGAATGGTGCTTGTTGCAAGAGTTGCAGCTGCAGTAGAAGTTTCTTGCAATGCAATCATGTCGTGAATTGTTGACGCTCGAAGCAGTGGTCCATCGCCACCAAGAATAATGATGTTGCCATCAAAATCAGTAAGCGTTTCTTTGCATACAAGAACTGCGTGTCCAGTTCCAAGTTGTGGTTCTTGAATAACATATTCACACCCTTGGATTTGGTCTTGTACGATTTCAGCACCATGTCCGATTACAAGAATTACTCGATCTGCGCCTGCTTCTTTGACAGCATCAACTACCCATTGCACCATTGGTTTTCCAGCAACTTCATGCAAGACCTTAGGAAGGTCGCTATTCATGCGCGTACCTTTTCCTGCTGCAAGAATTATTGCTGCAAGAGGTTTTTTGGATTGTGTTGACGTGTCTGTCATCTCTTTGCCATTCTCCAAAAGCGAACTACTTGGAGGAACTTTCTGGGGGTGGGGAATGTCCTGTGGGAACTGGCCCGCCAAGACTTGAACTTGGAATGCCTGGATCAAAACCAGGTGTGTTACCGATTACACCACGGGCCAAAATGTTGAGATGCTTCTGAGTGAGAGCAACTCTTGCAAACCTCCTGCCTAACCAATGCGAACATGGCTTGGGCATGCATGAATCGCGGAGGGACAAACTTCTGCAAGTGAAGCCCAATCCGCGGCGAACTTCTCCTAGGACTTGGAGCACTAATCGCCGCGATCAGTACCCCATGCAGCGCCAAGTATACGACTTGTCACTGACGGTCCCTCTTGTGGGGAAGGGTTGGAATTATACTCGTTGTAGTGCAATCTGTATAGGTGTTTTATTGCTTAGATCGACGAGGAAATCGCGGTTTTTCGACGTGTCTGGATGGAATCTTCAAGGTGTGATTTATTGCTTGTCGCCTTAGATCGGCTTGCGTCAGGATGCCAAAGATGTAATACGGTTGCTCTTTGGTCTCCTCTACGGACAAGGCAGTTAGAGTTGATGGCACGAACCACAAGTTCAGAATCTTCATATCCCCATCCAGTGAACGATTCATCAAAGCCACCTATGGCGAGCATATCTTCTCGATAAATACCAAAGTTACACCCTCTAACTCGTTTCCATGACTTAGGGGTGATTGCTCTAAAAGGTCCTAGGAAAGCTGGTATTAGTGGAAGAAAACGGTTTAAATGTCCACTGATTCGTACCTTAAGGAGAGAGAAGAGCGACCATGCGTGAATTTGGAGGTCGTTATCAAGAAGGTGTTGAGTGATGGTTTGGTCAAGCAAAATCCGGCTACACCCAACGATGCGTTTTTGTCTTGCGAGGTTCCGATGATCCTTGATAAACGATTGTCGCGGGATGCAATCTCCATCGAGGAAGACGAGGTAGTCAGAAGTTGAGGCGGAGATCGCTTTATTCAGGATTTCAGATTTTTGAAATCCATTGTCTTCATGCCAAATATGCTCAATTTTAATGCCATATTCATTGGAAAATAAATCTATGCAGGACTTTGTTTCTGGCTCAGAGCCATCATCAGCCAAAATAAGTTGAAAATCTGGGTCATGTTGGTTCGCGATGCCACGAAGAACCATCCGAAGGAAATCTGGTTGGTTATATGTGCTGACGATAAGTGTAATAGATGGTTTTTGCACGCAATACTGTCCTTTGCCTGTACCTTACTCTAGCATTACACGCATTGCCCTATGTTTTCTAATTTGATTCTCTTTTACCGCCGCCTCATCGTGCTTATTGCGACTTTTATTGTCGTGCTGCTCGTCCTTGTTTTTCAACTTTGGCGTCTTACATTAAGCGAGGGAGAAGCAAGGTATGAGAAAGCAATGGGTCGACTTCACTCCACGTCATATCTTCCTACATGGAGGGGTCGCATTACGGATAGGAAGAATCGTGTCCTTGCTGAAGATGTCGCGTCGTATGCAGTTTCGGTTGATTGGGATGTCATTACTGGTGATCGTGCCATTAGGTACGCTCGTGAAGACGCTAAAACTTCAATTGGCTCTGAACGATGGAAGTCAATTTCTCCAGATGATCGACAAGCATTTGTTGATGCATATCTTCCAGCTCGCTTAAGTGAGCTTAATGATTTTTGGGCACTCGTTTCAAAAGCTGGAAATCTTCCACGAGAAGAATTAGAACGAACGTTGGATATTATTCGTGAAGAAGTTGAACACACTGCGCATGTTGTTTGGGCTCGCCAAGAAGAAGTGCATAAGAAAAGATATGGCGACAGTGTGGAGTTTATTGCTCGCCCAATTAAGGAGCAGCGAGAGCCACATGTTGTATTAACGAGGGTGTCTGATGAAACTGCGATTGTGTTTGAATTACTAGGTCAACAATTTGACAACGTTGTACATGTGGAACATTCTAGGCAACGAGAATATAAGAATCGTATTCAAAATGTTGTTGTGAGTCGTGCTACTTTGCCTCGCGAGATGCGTAGAAACAATTCGATTGAAGTTTCTCTTGATGATGTTGCCGAACTAATTGTTGGGGATGTCCGCAAGGATGTGTGGGAAGAGGATATTAAAAATAATCCATTTCGATCTAACGGCGAGGTGAATCTATCGGGATATCGCGCGGGTGACGAAGTAGGTAAGAGTGGGTTAGAACAATCTCTAGAGAATAGTTTGCGTGGTTTAAGAGGTCGAGTTGTTCGGCATCGAAATGGAGACGAACTTGTGCGAGTGCCTGTACAAGGTGGCAAAGATGTACAAATTACTCTTGATATTAAATTGCAAGCAAGGGTTGAAGGTGTTCTTTCCCCTGAACTTGGCTTGATGAAAGTCCAAGAGTGGCATCGGAACACTCATTTGCCCGTTGATACGCCATTGCGTGGGGCGGTAGTTGTTCTTGATATTGAAACAAGTGAGGTGCTTGCTATGGCATCAACACCTGCGCTGCGAGATGAAGAAGATGTTGATGGGTATCCTTGGCTTAATCGTGCGGCGGAGGGATTGTATCCGCCAGGGTCTATTATTAAGCCACTCGTTTTAGCAGCAGCAATTACTGAAAGCGAATTGAAGCCCGATGAGTCTATCGAATGTGTTGGGCATTTCTTCAAGGATGTGAAAGATGCTGCAAGGTGTTGGATTTACAGACCTGTGTATAAGAATAGAACACATGGATATCTTAAATCCGTAGAAGCAATTGCTCGATCGTGTAATATTTTCTTTTACGAACTTGGAACTCGGATGGGGTTCGAAAAACTTCTTGAATGGTTGCAGCGTTTTGGGATGTCTCAACCAGTTGCATCTCAATTAAGTAGCAATACTTCTACTGGCACTTTAGGGCATGTGCCCAGTGAAGAAGAAATTGAATCTTTGCGTGCACAAGGCGCGCTTGCGTTTGAAACAATAAGCATCTCAATTGGGCAAGGGGCTTTGACATGGTCTCCTTTACACGCAGCTGCTGCGTATGCAACCCTTGCACGGGGTGGTGTTTGGATTCCTCCATCTTTAGTGGTAGGTCTTCAACATGAAGAGACGGATTTACATCTTAATAAGGATGGTGTCACTGTAGCTCTTGAAGGTTTACATGATTCAATTTCAAAGAAATATGGAACTGGTTCTAGAATTCGTTATGGAGCAGACAATAGTGAGCCAACATTTACTATTCAGGGGGTTCGGCTTTGGGGGAAAACAGGTACTGCGGAAGCACCGCCATATCGTTTGAACAAAGAATCTGAGCCAATTAGTGGTTTAGACCATTCTTGGTTTTTGGTTATGGCATCGGATGTAGGTGGCTCAGAGCCAAAGGTTGTCGTTGCAGTTCTTGTAGAACACGGTGGAAGTGGTGGTCGTGTTGCAGGCCCAATTGCAAATCAAATTTTGTATTCACTTCAATCTGAAGGATATTTGGAGGGTGAATCACAATGAGTATTGAATCCCGAAGTGGTGCAAAAAGAATTCACCGTTCCAAAGTGCGAAAAATGCACGCTGGCTGGGTAGTATTTATTGCGGCACTTTTGTTGATGCTGTTTGGTGTCGAAGCGATAAGTACAACAAGGCCAAACACTGCAACTCGCCAGTTGTTTCTAGGAGTAATCGGCATGGGTCTTGCCTTTGGCATTGCATTTGTTCCTCAAAAACGATTTCGACAAGCAAGTTGGTGGTTGTATGTTTTGAGTTTGTTTCTTTTGCTCTTCTTGCTTATTCCTGGTGTTCCAGATTTTATTGTTCACCCTCGAAATGGAGCAAGAAGGTGGATTAACTTTGGCTTTATTGACATGCAGCCCTCTGAGATAATGAAGGTAGCATTTATTTTTGCAATGGCTTCACATTTACGGTTCAGAAATCAATATAGAAAATTTAAGGGGCTTGTCTTAGCATTGTTCGTTGCAATCCCTCCTATGATGCTCATTCTTGTAGAGCCCGACTTGGGAACTGCGATGTTGTTTCTTCCCGCACTTATTGCAATGTTGGTTGCAGCTGGAGCGAGGTATAGACACCTTGTTATTATTGGGCTTCTTGCAATTATTGCTGCAGGTTCGATGTATCCGATTCTTCGCCCTCACCAAAAGGGGAGAATTAAAGCGTTGATTGCTCAGGTTCAAGGGGATGATAGGTATGAACAATCAATTGGATATCAAGGGGCGCGTGCTATGACATTAATTGGAGCGGGTCAGGAAATCGGAGTTGGGAAAGAAAGAGCAGAGGAGTTATTGAGAGCGAATCATTTGCCAGAAGAACACAACGACATGATTTTTGCGGTTATTACGCTACGTTGGGGTTTTTGGGGAGCACTTGGGTTATGGTCCTTATATGTATTGTTTGGTATTGGAGGTATTATTTCTGCGATTGGTTGCAAAGATCCATTCCCGAGACTTGTTGCAGTCGGTATTACAACAATGATTGTGTCTCAAATGATAATTAACACTGCGATGACTTTAGGGCTTGCGCCAATTACTGGTCTCACACTCCCATTTGTGAGTGCAGGTGGGTCAAGTCTAGTCATAGCATGGCTGATGGCGGGTATCTTGTTCGGAATTGCAATGAGAAGAGACCCTCTTATGACAAGAGAAGGTTTTTCGTTTTCTGATGAAGGGATGATGTAAGTGAATTCGATAGAAAAAATACCAGAAGATTTTAATGAGCAAGTAGCCGATCTTGGCATTGAATTTGATGAAGGCGATTTGCAGCGGTTGGGAGAGTTTATCGATTCTCTTCTTGAAACTAATCAAAAGTTTAATTTAACTGCTGTCAAGGATCCATCTCAAGCTTGGACAAAACATATTTTGGATAGCTTGTCGTTGATTCCAGTTCTTTCAACCGAAGGTGTAGAGCATGTTGTTGATGTTGGAAGTGGGGGAGGCTTACCTGCCTTGCCACTGGCAATCACGATGCCTCACGTTACATTTACACTAGTTGAGGCGACGAAGAAAAAGGCGTTGTTTTTGAGCGAAGTAGTCGATCAGTTATCACTTGATAATGTGACCATCATTGCAGATCGAGCGGAAAATCTTGCGACTCCTGATGGGGGATTCCGTGACATTGCAGACGCTGTTATCGCCAGAGCTGTTGGACCATTACAAGTATTACTAGAACTTACTGTTCCTTTTGCAAAAGTTGACGGAGTTGTGATTGCAATCAAAGGAGAGAGAGCGCAGCAAGAAATTGAAGATGCAAGTAAGGCGCTACATATTCTTCACTCAAAGGTTGAGTCTTCAGTTCGTACAACAACAGGGACAATCTTGACCATTCGAAAAATAGAATCGACACCCAGGGCGTATCCCAGAGTTTCAGGCGAGCCAAAAAGGATGCCACTTGGGAAAAAGGGCGTAAAACATTGAGCATAATTGATTCCATGTTTGTTGACGGTGGGGAACTGAGCCAAGTTTTAGATGAGTGGGAGCCACGGCAGCAGCAAGTTGACATGTCTGTTGCTGTTGCAAGTGCGTTAGATAATCGGGGGCAGTTGCTTGTTGAAGCGGGGACAGGGGTTGGAAAGTCAATTGGATACCTTGTGCCTGCGATTCGTCGAATTATGGAGCATGATGAAACCGTTGTTATTGCGACAAACACGATTACTTTGCAAGAGCAAATTATGCTACATGACCTTCCTATTTTATCCAAGGCATTTGGAGGAGGGTTCGATGCCGTGTTGGTGAAGGGGCGTGCAAACTATATTTCTCTTCGTCGATTGGAACGGGCGATTGATCAGCGTGCTACATTACTTCATGATCCAAAAGCAGTCGAAGATTTAAACCAAATTCAAGAATGGGCAGTAAACACTACAGATGGTTCACGTTCTTCTCTGCCGATGTTGCCGCGCGGCGATGTCTGGGAACTTGTCAAGAGCGACGGTTCTCGTTGTTTAGGAAAAAAGTGTCCTTTGCATTCAAAATGTTATTACCAGTCAGCAAGGCGTGCAATGGAACAAGGTAGGTTGCTTGTTTGTAATCATGCTTTGTTTTTTTCAGATCTCGCATTGAGAATGCGCGGGGCTGGTTTTTTGCCGCGGTATGACCATGTTATTTTTGATGAGGCGCACGCAATAGAAGATGTTGCGGCCGATCATTTTGGGGCATCGATATCGGAAAACCAAGTCGAATATTTTTTACGCTCCTTGGTTCCGACTTCAAGAAAACATGCATCTAAAGGTTTTTTAAATTCTCTTAAGAATCGCGGGGACCAGAGTGAGTTGCTTGCTCAATGTATCGATTATGTTCACCATTGCAGAGAAGAATCGCATTCTTTTTTTGATGCTCTTGTTCAGTGGAAACTCAATGAAGCACCGCCAAATGGGAGAATAGTTAAGCCAAACATTCTTGCAAATTCATTAAGTGCTCCTCTTTTTGAACTTGGCAAACATTTGAGTTTGCTTAAGGAAACAATCGAGAACGATGCAGAAGTTGCGGAAACTAGTGGGTATTCTCAACGAGCAATTGATATGGCAATGACGTGTAATGTTTTAATTTCCCAAGAGATTAAGGGTTGTGTGTATGCTGTTGAGGGTGTCCCGCATTACAATCGTGGGGCAACGGTTCCAAAACCAGTGTTAAAGTGTTTAGCGGTTGACGTCTCCACACTCCTTAAAGAAAATTTGCTTGATGGTGGAACCTCCACTATTTTGACTTCGGCAACTCTTGCAACTGGCGGGAGTGATTTCTCTCTGATTAAATCGCGACTAGGATTTGCCGACCCCATCGAATTACAGCTTGGAAGTCCATTTGATTTTCCAAGACAAATGAGAGCTTGGGTTGATTCGACAATGCCTGAACCGTCCCACGAAGAATATGCAACAAGACTTGCAGACAGAATTGTCGATTTAGTTGGACGAACACATGGTGGGGCGTTTGTGTTGTTCACGAGTTATAAAATGTTAGAGAAGGTGGCGGGATTGTCCAGACATGAAATTGAATCGAAAGGGTTGACATTTCTTGAACACGGGTCAAAAGTTACGAGAACTTCTTTGTTGGAACAATTCAAAGAAGATGAATCTGCGGTGTTGCTTGGTACCGCAAGTTTTTGGCAAGGTGTTGATGTTCGAGGGAAGAATTTACGCAATGTTATTATTACACGATTGCCATTTGATGTCCCAGATCGACCGCTTGTAGAAGCTAGGCAAGAGCTAATAAAAGAGAAAGGTGAGAGTCCTTTTATGAAGGACCAACTTCCACGCGCTGTAATTCGGTTTCGTCAAGGGATTGGACGTTTAATTCGTTCAAGTGAAGATAAAGGAGATGTGTCGATTCTTGATTCTCGAGTTGTACGTAAGTTTTATGGCGGAGCGTTTTTAGCTGCACTACCAGATGGAGTTGAAGTTGTTGATTTGGCTTCTGAAGACTTTTTTTGATGCGAGTGTTATGATGCCATCATGACAGTATTCAAAGCATATGATGTACGTGCAGTTTATCCAGAGCCATTAACAGAAGAAGTTGCACGAAATATTGGGCTAGCAACGGGGCGTTTACTTTTGGCAGAAGCTGAAGAGAAAGGTGCAATAGTTGTTGGCCATGACATGCGTCCAAGCAGTTTGCCCTTGGTTGCGGCCCTAAAAAATGGGATTCTTTCTTCAGGCGCTGATGTCATTGATGTTGGTCTTGTGGATACTCCTTTTATTGCATTTGCAGTTAATCATCTTGGTGCAATTGGTGGAATTCAAACTACTGCATCGCATAATCCAATTCAGTACAACGGGTTTAAAATTTGTAGAGCAAAGGCCAAGCCAGTTGGAATGGGGACGGGATTAGAAAAGATTGAACAGATGTCGAATGACTTTGATGAACCAACTATTGCAGAGGTTCGTGGGAATGAAACTTCAAAAGCGCTTTGGAATGAGTATCGTGAACATGTTTTTCAATACTTAGATCCAAAAATACTCAGTGGTGAAGTTAAGATTAAAGCAGCTATTGATGCTTCAAATGGGATGGCTGGGACGATGGTCCCTCAACTCTTTAGTAATGTTGCTGGTTTAGAACTTGTTGAGATGAACTTTGAAAATGACAAGGGCGTTTTTGTACATGAGCCCAATCCTCTTGTCGATGCAAATTTGCAGCAAACTCGAGATGCAGTTTTGGAGCATGGCTGTGATATTGGCATTTGTTTTGATGGTGATGCAGACCGTTGTATGGTAATTGATGAGCAGGGAGCAATTGTTGGTTGTGATCTTATAACTGCATGGTTGTCGCCAAAGTTTTTAGCTCATGAGAGTGATGGTGGTTCGATTGTCTTTGACCTCCGGTCAAGCCACGCTGTTGCAAACGCTGTTTCAGCTTCCGGGGGCGAAAGCGTGCGGAGCAGGGTTGGGCATGTTTTTATGAAGCAAGCAATGGCTGAACATGATGCGCCTTTTGGTGGGGAACTTTCAGGGCACTTTTATTTTAGGGATAATTTTTATGCCGATAGCGGGGCGATGGCGTTTGCGGCATTTGTGAGTGCGCTCGCTTCGTCTGATATCCCTTTGAGTGCTCAAATTGAACCTCTTCGCACATTTTGCCAGAGTGGAGAAATCAATTTCGAAACTCCTGATAAGGAAGCAGCGATGGCGATGCTTGTAGAAGCATTTCCAGACGCAAAAGTTAATCGTCTTGATGGTGTTACTCTAGAACTTGATTCTTGGTGGTGTAATGTCCGAGCGAGTAACACTGAGCCACTTCTTCGGCTCAACCTTGAGGCATCAACTTCAGAAGAAGTTGCTTCCCGCGTTGCCGATGTGTCCCCTCTCCTTGGCATCCGAGTTGACCATTAAACTATTCCGCCATTCTGGCTCAGAGCCAAATTGGCTTTGAGCCAGAATGCCGCACCATCAAACACCCTGCAAATGTTTATTCGCCGGCGATTGTGCCGTCCCAAGGTGATGAGGCGGTGGCGTGAAGTTTGCGTGGAATTCGTCCCGAGTGAAAACCGTGATAGCCGGCATCGCAAGCAAGTCGCATAGCACGGGCCATTTGAATTGGATCTTTCGCGTGGGCGATACCAGTATTAAGTAAAACACCGTCAGCACCAAGTTCCATCGCAACTGTTACGTCGCTAGGTGTTCCGACTCCAGCGTCAACAATAACTGGATAACTTGGGTCGCCGCCGTGTTCTGGTTCTTTGAGTAAATCGATGCATAGTTTAATAGCACAAGGATTTGCTATGCCGCGACCAGTACCGATTGGGCTACCTGCAGGCATCACACATGTTGCACCGGCATCCCGAATGCGCGTAGCCATAATCGGGTCATCACTCGAGTAACACATCACTGAAAAACCATCTGCTACAAGTTCTTTGCATGCCTCTAGCGTTCCAACTGGGTCAGGGAGCAATGTTGTTTTGTCTCCGAGTACTTCCAACTTCACCCAACTGCTTCCAGCATTGTTCAGTTGTTCTAAAATATCTCGACCGAGCCGAGCAACTCTCACGGCATCGCCGGCAGTAAAACAGCCGGCAGTATTTGGGAGAATTGTGTACTTGTCACAATCAATAAAATCTAAAATTGAACGCCCTTGGGAATCCACAAGTCTCTCCCGTCTAACGGCTACTGTCACGGCACTGCAGCCACTTTCTTCAAGCGCGACTTGCATCGTTTCATAATCTGGATATTTTCCAGTGCCAACTACCAATCTACTTGTAAGAGTAATATCTTTGAGTTGCAGTGTGGTTATTTCGGGGGTTGTCATCGTTGTCATATCTTTATCCTCCTCCTACAAGCGTGACTATTTCAACAATATCACCATCTTGTAAAACGTATGTATCTTTCTCTTTGTGTGGAACGAGTTCTTTATTCACTTCGACAGCGCAAAGTTGATCATAGAGTTTCATTTGAGAAAGCAACTCGTGCA
The DNA here is from genome assembly GCA_014381555.1 of Planctomycetota bacterium. Taxonomy (GTDB): domain Bacteria; phylum Planctomycetota; class Phycisphaerae; order Phycisphaerales; family SM1A02. The sequence goes on from JACNLO010000037.1 coordinate 73,484, forward strand.
GTGCCAAAGTTTTAGTATCTATATTTTCGCCATTAACAATAATCACTACTTCATTGTACCGCTAGTGATGTAAGAAAATAGGTCGAGTTGAATTTTCCAAAGCAAATCGTGCTGTATCGCCAAGTAACTTACGACCCAATCGTGTTCTCTTTGCAGCGCCCATGACAAGTAAGTCGGCATCGCAATCCTCCATAGTGCGAAGAATCGCATTCCGAGGTTTTTCTTCGATACGTTTTTTTGTCGTACTAAATGTATGCGATTCTAGATAGGAAGCAGCATCAGCAAGTAATGTATCTGAATCACCATCCTGACCAAGGAAGGAAACCACAGTAGTAGGCATCGGCTTCCAGATATCGAGCATGCAGTACGCCTTCATAGCTCTCGCTGCAAGTGGCGACCCGTCATACGAAACCATCGCTCGTTGGATGGGTCGGTGTTCCTCACTCACTGCGAGCAATGGACGCAATCCAGCACCAATCACATCAAGAACAAGGTGCCCGTGGTCATGAAGCACGCCATATTCAAACAACCCGCGTAATCCAATAATCGTCAAATCGTGATAGCGCCAATCAGCAAGAAGTTTTTCCGCACTGTCTCCAGATTCTCGCAGTACTCGATTAGTTACACCAGCATTGCCGCAGGCGGTTTCGAATTGCCCGATTGCTTCTTCGATGTGTTCTTCCGCTAAATGCATTCGGTGTTCGCCAAGTTCATGTGCGGCTGCAGCGCCACCGATTGGAATGGGGCCTACATCGAGCAATTTGTTCGGGTCAATTACAGTTACGCCAGAGAGTTCTGCATCGTGTGTCTTCGCAAGCTCAATGGCATGTGCAATGGCAGAGCCCGTGCACGGTGTTCCACTTAAGGCAACAAGTATTCGTTTGATCATTGCATCGGCTCCTTAGAGTAAGAAGAAAATTGTAACTAGAATAAAAATAGGAATAAGCACAGGAATACTGTACTTGAACATGTAGCCAAAGAACGAAGGCATCTCAACACCTTCTTGCTCAGCAATTGCTTTAACCATAAAGTTTGGTCCATTTCCAATGTATGTCATCGCACCCATAAATACAGAGCCAAGACTTATTGCGATGAGCAATCCAATTGGAACAAATTGATCAACACCATTTATAGGGTTTACTTGGAGCATTTCTCCTTCAGGAAGGGATTTAGAGAGTTCGAAAAAGACAACGTACGTTGGCGCGTTATCAAGAAAACTAGAAAGTGATCCAGTGGACCAGAAAAAATGCCACGGTTGATTCATAGTTTCAGTGATGGCTTTTCCGCTAGCGCCAAGAACCGCTAGTGGAACTTGCATCGCGATAAATATGCCTGAAAATAAAGCGGCGACTTCAAGAATAGCTTCGTATGTGAAGTTGTTCGCTTTGTGAATAGCTTTGGATGTTGTTTGCAACGAAAGAACGACAAAGAGAAGCATGATGAGTTCACGACAATATGGGAATGGGGTCCAGTCTGTTCCTATTAGCGGTTTTGCGCTATCCACAAGAGCAGCTGTTGCAACAATCCCGCCTATCCACAAGAAGTTGATTCCTCCTTGCAAGCGCAAGGGATGCAATTGAGTTTCATCTCGTTTATTGTCTTTTGCAGATTCTTTACGGTACATAATAGAATCCCAGATGAAGTACATAGCAAGTAGTACTCCACAAGTTGCTGCCCACATTGGCCATAGCCCAAGAGTCCACATAAACGGAACCCCTCGTAAGTATCCAAGGAATAGTGGGGGATCACCAATAGGCAACAATGTCCCACCAATGTTACTCACCAAAAAAATAAAGACCACGATGGTGTGCACTTTGTATTTTCGTTGCGAGTTTGTTTTTAGTAATGGTCGAATCAAGAGCATGCTCGCGCCCGTGGTGCCAATAAAACTTGCAATGCCTGCACCAATCGCAAGGAACGTTGTATTTACTCTCGGAGAAGCAGCCAAGTCGCCGCTTAGATAAATGCCGCCGCTAATAACGTACAAACTAAAAAGTAAAATAATGAATGGGATGAAATCTTTCATTATTGCATGGTTGAGCATTGGTCCAATCGACTCACTGCCCGAGGTGAAAATCATGTATCCGATAGTTGCAACTGCGCAAAGCATCGCAATAAAAAACCGGTTTAAATTACTCTCCCACCAATGCCTTGTTTTATTTAAGAGCGGAAGTACAGCAATTGCTCCAAGGATTGCTATGAAAGGTAGGATTCCGAAATACCAATAGTGCGGCATGTGTGAATCGTGTCCGCCATGAGAATCATGGTGTCCACTAAGCCAAATTCCAAGCCACGTTGCTATCGTTACTGCTGCAAGGATGCAAAGAATTTGAATCGGTCTGGATTTAGTTGTGTGCGCGTGGTGCATTGTAAAAGTTGGGCAGGATACCTTCTATGGTGTGCAAGGTGTTGTGCTTGTGATTCCATCGAGATTTTCAATGAGCCATCTTGCAAAAGACGCCTTTGTGCAGACGCTCTGTGGAGATAGTGTGCTCCCGTCCTTCAGATAGATGGTCGCTCGAATGTGAGAAGAATTCATTGTCTCAAGTGGGTTTGCAACGATGGCATCTACCCGCTTTCGTTGTAATTTTTCTCGTGCTGCTTTCTCAAGGTTTTCAGGTTCTTCAAGGGCGAATGCAATGATACTTTGATCATCTCGCTTATTCTGAGCAAGATGAGCAACGATATCCTTAGTTGGCGAAAGTGGAAGTTGTAGCTCATCGCCTCTCTTCAGTTTTCCATGCAGTTTCCCGCCACGTGGGGTATAGTCAGAAACGGCAGCTGCCATGATGAGAATTTCGTGTGAAGGCCAGTTTTCATCTAATTTTGCCCAAAGATCACGAGTTGATGAGAACGGAGTCGAATGCAATCTAGGATGCTTAGATGGCGAAATTGAATGGTTACCGTGTAAAAGCGAGCATTCGTACCCATGAATTGCAGCACAAAGGGCGATATGGGATCCCAGTTTTCCCGAGGATTGATTCCCGAGGAATCGAACGTCATCTATTGATTCTTGGGTTGCTCCAGCGGTTACGAGTATTCGAGTAGGAATAAAATCAGTCATTTTAAGAAAAGTAAGGGTGAGTGGTAGATGGTTTCTCTACCGATGATACTATGTGTAGCGAGTGGTAGCACCACTTCATATCTTATGGCACGAAAACTACGACGAAAAATAGGCGAAATCCTTCTAGAAGAGGGTCTAATCACCAGAGAGCAACTCGACGCTGCAATTGCAGCGGCTTCTGGGACGACAAAAAAAGTTGGTGAGGTCTTGCAAGAGCAAGGCATTTGTGATGAAAAAGCAATCGTTTTGGCACTTGCAAACCAATTTGGGATGACGTACCTTGCCCTTGATGGTTCTGATGATGGCCCGGAACCTAATTTGGACCTAATTCCTAAGGATGTTATTCAAAAACATTCAATTATTCCACTCGCGAAGAAAAATGACAAGTTGCAATTAGTTATTCATGACCCAATGAATCTTGAACTGCTCGACTTGTTGAGATTCCGTTTGAATTGTGAACTTGAACCGGTATTGTCCACGAAGACTGCAATTCAGGAATACATTTCCAAGGAAACAGGAACTCAAGGAAGTATTATTTCAGACACATCTCTAGTCACTGATTCAGTTGATGTTTCGGTTGATAGAAGTGTGGATAAATCGGTTGACTCATCTATCGATGTTGATGACGATCAAGCCCCGGTCGTTAAATTAGTTTCACGCTTTATTACTGAAGCAGTTCGGAACCGAACGTCAGATATTCACCTCGAGCCAATGGAAGACAGGGTGGTACTTAGGTATCGAATCGATGGCGTTTGTCACGTACGTGATAATCTTCCAAAGCGAATGCAAGCCGCGGTTCTTGCACGATTAAAATTGATGGCTGGTGTGAATATTGCTGAGAAGAGAATTCCACAAGATGGTCGTATTAAAATGGAAGTTGATGCAGAACAAATCGATTTTCGTGTGAGTGCATGTCCGGCGTATCATGGCGAATCGGTGGTATTGCGGATTTTGCGACCAGATTCAGTGCGTATTGGTTTGAAAAACATTGGGTTTGAGCAAGAGAATTTCGACTCGTTTAACAAATTGATTCGCAAGCCAAATGGTATTTTGCTAGTAACTGGTCCCACCGGTTCAGGTAAAACGACAACGTTGTACTCCGCACTTGATATTCTGAATCGACCTGATAGAAAAATTATTACTGCTGAAGATCCAATTGAATACAGCTTTGCTGGGATCAATCAGTGCCAAGTACGCGAATCAATTGGTCTTACTTTCTCCTCCATTCTTCGAGCGATGTTACGGCAAGCTCCAAATGTTATTCTTATTGGTGAAATTCGTGACCGTGAAGTTGCAGATATTGCGATTCAAGCTGCTCTAACTGGTCACTTGGTATTCTCAACGTTGCATACAAATGATGCGCCGTCTGCGATAACTCGTTTGATTGACATGGGTGTAAAACCGTATCTTGTTGCTAGTTCAATCCAAGCAATCATGGCACAGCGACTCATTCGCTTGTTATGCACAGATTGCAAGGCGATAGATGATAACCCCGACAAGAAGTTCTTGAGAATTGTTGGAATATCTGATGACGAAGTTGCTACTGGTGCAATCTGCAAGGCAGTTGGCTGTAGTAAGTGTGGGGGGTTGGGATACCGTGGACGTAAAGCAATTTTTGAAATGATGGTTATGAATAACGAAATTCGGGAACTTGCATTTAATCGTGCACCGTTAGGGCAGATACGACAAGCTGGAATTCGTGCAGGAATGCGCACGCTTGTTGAAGATGGCAAGATTAAAATTTTACGAGGCGATACTACTCCCGAAGAGATTGCCCGATTTGCCCAGGCCGAAGCATTGTTAGAAGGAAATGTTGATATTTAACTAAACGAGTGAATAATTACTGATGTCCACAATACAAATAGATCGATTACTTGACACTGTTGTTCGAACTGGCGCTTCGGATCTCCACCTTACCGTCGGCAGAAAGCCCACGCTCCGATTGCATGGTGGTCTTAAAAATTTGGACACAAAGGTTCTCGATGGTGACGATTGTGTTGCCTTGATGAAACAGATTACCCCAGAAAAAGCACAGCAAGAACTTCAAGAAGAAGGTAGTTGCGACTTTGGTTTTGCGTTTGGGACAGAAGCACGTTTTCGGGTCGCAATTTTTCGACAACGAGGTGATATTACACTAGTCCTGCGTCTTATTCCAAATGAATTATTGACGTTTGATGAGATTGGATTGCCGTTAATCCTCAAAGAACTTATTCGTCGCCCGCGTGGTTTATTTATTGTGACTGGTCCTACTGGTTCCGGTAAAACAACTTCGTTGGCAACAATGATTGATTATGTCAACACAAATCTTGAACGGCACATCGTAACCGCTGAAGATCCGATTGAATATTATCATTACCACAAAAAATCAATCGTAAACCAGCGCGAAGTTGGAAATGATGTCCCAAGTTTTTCAGAAGCTTTGCGTCGGGTATTGCGAGCGGACCCGGACGTCATTCTCGTAGGTGAAATGCGTGACTTAGAGACCATCGAAGCTGCAATTCAAGCGGCTGAAACTGGTCACTTGGTATTTGCAACGTTGCACACTACAGGTGCATCGGGAACCATTAACCGAATTATTGATGCTTTCCCGACAAATCAACAGGAACAAGTTCGTGTGCAACTTTCTACAGCACTTATTTCTGTTCTTTCTCAAGTACTTTTACGTCGTATTGATAGAAAAGGCAGAATAGCAGCGTATGAATTCCTTGTTGTAACGCCAGCGGTTGCAAACCTTATCCGAGAAAATAAAACATTCCGTATCGACTCGGCTATTCAGACTGGGCGTAAATTTGGCATGCAGCTTCTTGATGATCACCTCTGGAGGCTGTATGAAGACGGTATTATCAATGCTGAAGAGATGATAGATAAAGGTCGAGACTCTAATGCATTGACCCAAAAAGTTCATGCTTCAGGTGGCAGAGTAGGTCGCAGTGAGCTCGACGACACCTAATAAAACTCTAGGAAATTAGTGTATTTAACTTGAATTATTGCCATAAATAGCGAATAATCTAAGTGGCGAATGGCCAAATCTGCGTTCAGCGGGTTGTCATCCTTGTTTTAATTGTAAATGATGTGCTTAAAGAGCACACATCTATCTGGAGGAATCCACTGCTATGGCAAAACACGCAACACCTACGAAGAATAAAAAAGTTAATCCTGCAGATCTGAAAGGTCGTCGTTTTTGTAGAGTTCTTACAAAACTTGGCATTATTACTAGGGAGGAAGGTAAGAATGCTCAAGCTGTTCAAAAGGCCGCCAAGCAGAAGGGAAAACATAAGAAAATTGGCGAAGTTATGGTTGAGATGGGGCTCATTCAGGAAACTGATATTATCAAAGCCATTTCAGGTCAAGTCGGTTTAGCATGGCGTGATGAATTGAAAGTAGAAGATATTCCCGAAGAAGTGTTTGACAGACTGCCAGTCGAATCAGTGACCACATATCAAATTGTTCCAGTTGAATATGATGAATCAACAAAACTTTTGACGATTGCAATAAAATCGCCAGACAATTTCAAAGCGATCGATGATCTTAGAACGCTAATGGGTCTAAAAGTTGCCGCGATTGTGGCACCTCCAGAGCAGATCGATGAAATCATAAAACAACGCTATTCTTCTGGCGGACCTTCTATGGCTGATGTTATGTCAGACCTTGGCGATAGTGACATTGCTGGGTTTGCTGGCGAAGGTGATGCTGCTGATTTAACCAAACTAGCATCTGCAGCTTCAGATAACAAAATTGTTCGATTAATAAACCTTGTGCTTCTGCAAGCAATTAAAGATAAAGCATCAGACATCCACTTTGAGCCATTTGAAGATGAATTTAAGATGCGGTACAGAATAGATGGTGTCTTATATGAAATGAACCCGCCACCAATGCACCTTTCAATGCCAATTGTTTCGCGTATAAAAATTATGGCGAATCTTGATATTTCAGAGAGGCGTTTGCCTCAAGATGGACGGATTGATCTTACGGTTTCTGGCTCGCCTGTTGACCTGCGTGTTTCAATTTTACCAACAATGTTCGGTGAATCGGTAGTGTTACGTGTCCTTGACCGTTCAAACGTGAAGTTGAATATGGACAAAATCGGCTTGCGTGTTTCAGACTATGAAAAAATGCTTGATATTATCAAGCGTCCAAATGGAATCGTAGTGGTAACTGGACCAACTGGTTCAGGAAAAACAACAACCCTATATTCCGCTTTAACCGAACTAAATACTCCTGAAACAAAAATTCTTACCGCTGAAGACCCAGTGGAATATGACATTGATGGGTTGATTCAATGTCAAATTAATACAGATCAAGATTTGACATTTGCAAAATTACTACGTTCATTTTTGCGACAAGACCCAGATATTATTCTTGTTGGTGAAATACGTGACTTGGAAACAGCACAAATTGCAGTACAGGCATCTCTTACTGGACACTTGGTTTTCACAACTGTTCACACTAATGATGCCCCGTCAACTATTTTAAGATTGGTTGACCTTGGTGTTGAATCGTTTCTTATTACCGCGACTGTAGAAGCAATTGTTGCTCAGCGTTTGGTCCGTCGAATCTGCAATTCATGTAATGAAGAGTATACGCCGTCTTCTGAGGAGTTGCTCGAATTGAAACTCCACCCAGAAGATGTAGAGGGAAGAACTTTCTTTAGAGGTAAGGGTTGCTCGGCGTGTAACAACAGCGGTTATCGAGGTCGTCTTGCACTCTTTGAGATAATGGAGTTTGATGACACACTTCGTGAACTAATCCTTTCACAAGCATCTACGGCAATTCTACGTGTGGAAGCACAAAAACGTGGGATGCGAAGTTTACGAGAGAGTGGTTTGCTTGCCATTTATGATGGCCAAACCACAATTGACGAAGTTGTACGAGAAACAATCCTTGATGATTAACGAATTCGTGACTCACAAGTCACAATGGAGTGTGATGCATGCCTACTTACGTATATGAAGCTTTAAATGCCGCTGGCAAGCCAGAGAAAGGTCGCATCGATGCAGAAAGCATCGAAGCTGCCACCACTGCAGTTCGCCAGAACGGTTTTTTTCCCACAAAAGTAATTGAGGAAACTCTCAAAGGGAGTTCTTCAAAAGAAACTAAAAAAGAAGCGAAAAAGAAAAAGGACAAAAAGAAAAAGGGCAGTCTAAATATTTCTATCGGTGGCGTTAAAACTAAAACGCTGACTCAATTTACTCGCCAGCTTTCAACACTTCAAGACGCAGGGTTGCCTTTGTTGCGCTCTTTGCAAATCCTAGAGCAACAGCAGAAGCCAGGAAAATTAAAAAGTATTGTTTCAGATGTTGTTGAGGATGTTGAAGCAGGCTCAAGTTTGTCAGATGCAATGAGTAAGCACCCCAAAGCTTTTGATCGTTTGTATTGCAAGATGGTCGCTGCTGGTGAAATTGGTGGTGTGCTTGATGTCATCTTGCAACGACTTGCAAACTTTATGGAAAAAGCGGAGCGCTTAAAAGCAAGAATTAAAGGTGCAATGATTTATCCAATCTGCGTCATTGTTGTCGCAGTTGGCATTGTTACTGGCATCATGTACTTTGTGATTCCAAAATTTAAAGATATTTTTGATGACTTTGATGTTCAACTTCCTGGGCTCACCCTTTGGCTTATTGATGCAAGTTTGTGGATTGCTGGTACTCCCGAAGAAGGGACTCAGGCAATTCCGGGATATGTTTGGATGTTTGCAGGCCCATTCCTTATCTTTTTCTTCTTCAAAGTTATTCGAAAGACAAAAGCTGGGCGTGCCGCGATTGACATAATTCTGGTGAAGATTCCTGTCTTGGGTACTCTTGTAGAAAAAACTTCAGTTGCTCGTTTTACCCGAACTCTTGGCACTCTGATTGCTGCTGGTGTGCCAATTCTAGAAGCAGTTTTAATTACTCGTGATACTTCAGGGAACCATGTGTATGAAAAAGCGCTGGGCGAAGTCCATGATTCAATCCGAAGTGGCGAATCGGTTGCTGACCCTTTGCGTGAAGCAAAAGTTTGTGACTCAATTGTTGTAAATATGATTGAGGTTGGTGAAGAAACTGGCGACTTGGATGTCATGTTAATGAAGGTTGCAGATAACTACGACGAAGAAGTTGATGTTGCAGTGACTGCAATGCTCAGTTTGCTTGAGCCAATGCTTGTTGTGGTCCTTGGGGGAATCGTTGGGACGATTGTTCTTGCACTCTTCTTGCCACTCGTGAAAATGATTGAGTCGGTATCTGACTCTGGATGATTAGATAATGAGCACAATGTTTTTGACATCTCGAAGAGCGTTTACACTTATTGAAATCCTTGTAACGATTTCAATAATCGTCATCATCATTAGCGTAATGACACTAGCGTTAAACTCTGCGAGAACTTCTTCACAAATTGCAGAAACAACTTCTCGTTTGTCTGCCATGAAGCAGGCGACTATTCGTTTCAAAGAAGACATTGGATATTTGCCAGCCGTGCTTGGAACGGGTCGCGAGTTGCTCTCATTACCTACTTTTCCACCCGCTAGTGCGTACGTATATAGAAGAACAATGCAAAACTGGTATTCAATCACATCGCCAACAGATTTTTTGCTTGGATATGGCAATAGAGATGAAGATGGCTATGGTCGTCTTTCTGACTCCGATCCCAATGATGAAGACTTCAGCGAAGTCCCACGACTTGGAATTCGTCATCCAAGTTTAGATGGTGTTTGGCGTGCCACGGATTCATATGCCAATGGTGGAACTTGGGATTTGGATAGCCGCCTTCCTTCAACGAGAGGGAAGTTATATGGTCCCTATCTTGAAATAGAAAATGAACAAATGGTAGGTCGTTTAGGGTTCGCTTCAGGAAGTGTGACCCCATTAACCGACCCAATTACAAATCAGGTCAAGGTTTTTTATCCGAATGACCCACAATACAGCACCGCAAACCCGCTTGTCATTGTTGACACTTGGGGCGTTCCAATTCGGTACTACCGAACGTTGTATCCCGTGCAAGATCAATCAGTGCCTCAAAATACAATTTCTCGCTCATATCCTCCAAATCCTAATTACAATCGTCCAACTTTGAGTGATTTCATTGTCCTGAGACCATTTACTTTTGAATCAGGAAAAGCAACAGATGGAACAATGTCAGACCAAATGAACGGCGCTAACACTGACGGGGATACATCAACAACTTTTGAATTGCAAACTGGGCAGTTTGCATATTTTTCATCAGGGCCAAACCAACAATCAAACGATTATATTCGAGCTGACTTGCTTGATTTAACTGGCAACACCCAGCAAACTGACGAAACGAATGTTGACAACATAGTGGAGGTTGGACCATGAACTTAAACATTAAGCAAACCGCAATTCGCAGGGCGTTTACTTTAATTGAAATGATGATTGTAATTGGAATCATTGGGATTCTTGCTGCGTTGACCCTTGGTATCTCAAGCAGTGTGATGCGAAATGCTGAAATACATAAAACGGAAGACGTACTCAAACTATTGAACATGGCTCTTCAAGAATGGGAACTTGAACGTGGGCGACCACTTACATTTGTTGGTTCAGGTACTCCAGAGGGATCTTACTACGACATTGATGCGAATAACCCGCCATATCCAATGAACCCTTATACAGAATTCGCAGACCCAGATTTTAGTTCTGTAAATGCTGGAAATATTTCTACAGATACCATGCAAGGTCGAATTGAACACGTCTTTCGAACGCTTATGCAATCAGAATCAGCGACGCTTATCCTTTCTAAAATAACACCGGATCACTTTGATGAAAACAACCGTAAACTTGCTGTTGATGCATGGGGTACACCCTTTGGAATAGTGTTTCCAAATCGACCTTTTCAGGGCTCAGGTTTAATAGAGCAATGGGCTCTAGATCAAAGCGGCGATTTTACTGTGCGTGGCCTTGAAGAAGACGGTCTTGGTTCTTGCATAAACTTGCGACCATACTTTGTGTCAGCAGGCCCGGACCGAACGTGGGGATACAGGTATCAAGCAGTTACATCTCTTGGTGGTTCTGTTCCAGATACCACAAATTGGGAAGCATCCCTTGATAATGTTTATTCGTATCCACCATTTATTGTGGAGGAATCTCGTTGAACCTTTGTCACAGACAAATTAACAGCCGCGCCTTTACGTTGATTGAACTCATCGTTGTGATTGTCATCATGGCAATTCTCTCTGGTCTTAGTGCAATTGCATACCAACAGATTACAGAAGACCTGCGGATGTCTGCAGCTAAAAACACCATCACCGCTGCGTTAGATAATGCTCGTGCCATGGCAATCAAAAAAAATAGGTACGTTATGACGGTCTTTCGGCCTAGACTTGAAGATGGTGGAAACGAACAAGTTATTGAGATCGTCGTTGCCGGCTGGGACGGTGATTCTGCAAATGCAGACAATGGCTTTGGAAGTATCAAGACATACGATCGTTTCGTGCCAATTCAAGGGATTGAAGTTCGAACAATTTCGAGCGGTGTTAATGTTTCAGGTCCAGGTTATGCTATAGATCATGACAACCTCTCGCTAGTAAGTTCTTATCTTCCTGGATTGTCGCAAAATGAACCATTCGGATCGTTGATTGGAATCCTATATAGCCCAGAAGGCAGAGTGGTCGATCGCAACGCAAAGAGTGCTTCCTATCGAATTTGGGTAGATTTTAATCAAGATGGAAAACAGCAAATAAGCGATACCCAAACAATAGACTGGCCATCGCCAGATCCACTAGAAGGGTCGTGGTGGGGATTTGATTTAGAGTCACCACAAGGCGAGCCATTCGTTTCCATATCACATATTTTATCGGTGTTTAATGAAGAGGAGTTTCGAAACTTGATTGGAGTTGGGCAAACCGCACAATTTCAAGATGTTACATGTGGTTACCCTACGACCCCATATTATTGTGGTGGTTTGAACCCATGGGAATGCACGCCACTGTACGATCCTTGCTGTCCAGATGGTAGGATTGATAAGTATGATCGCGATTGGCTTTATTCTATTTATGTGCATTTGAATGCAGAACGTATTCAATTCAACAGGTATAGCGGGGTGCCATTGAAATGATTCGTAGACAACTACATCTTGGTTTTTCTCTCATTGAATTGTTGATTGCAATTTTTATTCTCGGAATTGGCATCATTAGCATTGCTGCATTGTTCCCCGCTGCAATGTCACAGCAACAAAAATCGACAGACGATTTAATGGGAACTATTGTTGCGAGAAATGCATTGACCATCATTCGTTCCAAACTCGAGCAAGAAGATTTTGGATATTCGAATGAGTTCGATGACCGTTTTTCATCGAGTGTGTGTGGTACTGCATCTTCGAATAATACATCAGACATTAACGAATGGCCAACGGTCTGCGGGGATTGGATGTGGCGACGGCCTGCAATTTTTCCAGATGACTATGGAACTGCCTCACTTCAAGGAGCCATTGACATTTTTGCAACGCCAGAGTCACCCGATCAACCACTCGTAGAACAATGGTCAAATGCATCGATTCCAAATTTTGTGCCACCAGGCATCCCTTTTAACAAGGAACGGTACCCAGATATCGATAACAATTTTGATGGTGTTCCAGATGAAATGGATACGCCAGTTATTCGGTTCCTTGCAGGTGAACGGCAGTATCCCATGTGGTCTGGCACAATTCCAAATGATCGGCCAAAGGGACAATATTATTGGGACTGTATGTTCAGAAGATATCAAGGAAGAATTCTCGTAGCAATTTTTGTTTACCGCGTTGTTGCGCCTAGTGAAACATCTGCGTATACCATTGCAACTAGTACTGCCCCAGAGCTTCCGTATCGAACAAATCTAGTGAACACTTCTTCGAATGCTTGGAATGCGAATCTCTTCCCGCCGATACTTGCTGAAACGGATAATGATGACCCCACAGTTCTCGTCAACCAATGGCAGTACCCCGGGCAATGGTTGGTGGATCAAAATGGAAATGTTCACAATGTTATGAAGGGGCGAAGGCGCACCAGTGACAGTGAAGTGCAACTTGCTAGTAGCCCAGCGATGCTTGAGGCATCAAATTGGTATTCAAGTCCTGCCTATGGGAGGGGGAACGTAAATTGGTGGGCTGCAGGAGTTGCCCCAAGTGGTGGTTTTGTAGATACGGGAGTAGTCACGGACATTTGGTTTGTCCCAGTGAGAGATGCAAATAATCGGCTGCTCGTCCCAGTCTACGCAACGGTGCAGGATTTATAACACATGATTATCGTGAAACATCCAGCACGTCTTGCCTTTACGCTAATTGAATTGATGGTTGCCGTTGTGGTTTTACTTGTCGTGATGATTGCAGTTGGAAGAATATTTAGTACCACTAGTGATATGACCGCTTCGGGTCGAGCTACCTCTGAAACTCTTCAACAAGCGATTGCAATTGAACAGCGTTTTAGAGAAGATATCGCAAATATAACCCACGATGGATTCTTCGCAATACGATCGGTTGCTGTTGCGAACAATGCTATTGATGACTATGTGCTTCTTGATGACTCAATTGACCCAGATGCAATTTTACGTTTTGACCAACTTGTTTTCTTTACGTTGGGGATCGCGAGTCCAACGCTTGTACAGCGCTCAGCAGGCGCTGACTTTTCTGGCCAAGGCGTTGCGGCGATGGTCTATTATGGGCACGGTATTCGTCTGCCTGAACTTGTTGGGGTGACTGAAGGGGCTGCTAGTATTGTGACTTCCGATGACTTGCGTTACTTTGATAATACGTCAAGTGCACCTTTGATTACGCCGTGGTATCAAGGTGCCGTCGAAGTGCAAACGCATATCTACAGTGATGCCATGGGTAACGGCAGGTTTGATGCTACAGGTGCTTCTTACACTGCAAATGGAACACAACCCTTGCCCGCAGATTGGATGTTATGCAGGCAACTCATCGTACTTGGGGATGACGATTATCACTCACCTGGGGAAATAAACAAGACATCGTTTCAAAGTAATGGCATCGGAGGGTACACAATTTTTCCTTGGGATCCTCGTATACAAAATAACATCCCTTACTCACAAGTGTTAGATGGGCGAGTAGATTTGGTGGCTTCACAGTTTGAGGATATTCGGGAATGTGTATTGCAAGAAGTAGAAGATATCGGTTTTGATGTAGACCCCCGCCAATGGCGTAATGAGGGTGCATCAGAAGTTGATCAGCAAGAATTAATCGCGTCGCTCTTTCGTTGGCCACGAGTTGAATCACATCCAGATTCAACCCATCGGTATGACCAAATTTTAATGAGTTCAGGTTTAGCACAGGGGTGCGTCTCTTTTCAAATTGAATGGACGTATGACGAGGGTGTTGGGGAGACTGTGGATGCATTGAATAATGTCTTCGAAGGGTATGTCTATGACGACACGGCAGCGCAGCCATGGTGGGGTGGTTCAGCGTGGACTAATACTGGTGGGTTCGGGAATACCTCTGAGATTTACTTTGCTCGCTGTTCAGATGACCCGCTCTCAACGAATGTCACATCCTTTGATGCGTCACTTATCGAGCCAATCTTTTCAGATGGTGAGGGACCCGATATTGCACCAGTTCCAACTCTGAACAATGCATCGGTTGTTCCTTCCATGAGTACTGGTCGAATTGATGAATACTGGGCAATTTTTGGCTACAACGATAAAGAGCCATGGCTCGAGAATAACACAGATTTGTTAAATGATGGTTTTCCTGATACTGGGATTGATGTTGGAACGATGCCGGGTGTAGATTCATGGCGGTACACTCCATGGCCAAGTGCACTTCGCGTCACATTGAGATTGCAAGATCGGGAAAATCGACTTGGGGCTGGGTGGACATATCAATTTGTTGTTGACATACCGGAGCGAACAGAATGAATCAGCGTTTGAATCAAACTTCTTCCACCTTGCGAACTGGGAACGCGCTCATCCTCGTTATTGGCATTCTTGTTCTTTTGGTTCTTGTGGCTACGGCATTTATTACTAGAGTACAAAGTGGTCGCGTTACAACATCTGCTCAACGAGATTCTGCTGAGATAAATGACCAAGCAAGAGCAGTTGGGCGTTTTGTCGCAGATGAAATCGCTTTGGCACTCTTTTGTCAAGAAGTGACCCCTGCAATTAGCCAAGGAAGCGCAAACGAACCAAGGCGTTCGCCTTCTCCAGAAGCCATTAGGTATGGAAGTGATAATGATGAACTCGGTGGTGGCCTGAACCCAAAACCATTTAATTTTGCGCCCTATGAAGTTGTGCCATGGACAAATCCTCCAGACGGTGGCTCAATACCATCCGGTCCTGCAAATCCGCTAGGTGGCCCATCCTTTGGTGATTCCCGTTGGCTTAGGGATACAGAACCTCAGCGTATGGATTTAACTGTCGATGGTACTCCAGACACCTTTTCACACTGGCGTCATCTCACCAATTTGTCTCGAAGTGGCAATGCTTGGCGGATTGCATTTGATATTAGTGATATTACAAATGGTGGGCTCTTGACTAACCTTGATATTCCTGTTGAGCAATGGCCAGCAGTGAGACCCCTTAGCATTGGATCACTTGATTTGAGCGTGCCAGATGGAGATGAGGGGCAATATCCCGCGTTATCTTCAGACCCTTCTGGGCAAAATCACTTTACGCTCATGACTGGGTGGCTTAATGGAGGAGCTTTATCTCCGACGGATCAAAACCGATTTCCTCAAAACTTTTTAGACCTTAGCGATCTTGATGGTGATACTGTTCATAATGGAAGTGGAGAGCGATTAATTGATGGGTTTACGCGAGATACTATTCGGTGGAATGTCGAACGTACGTTGACGGATACTGATGGTGATGGATTTACCGACGCATTCTGGCACCTTAGCCCACACTCGCTTGGATCTGACACGATGCAACTCGTTGCAGTTTCAATTACGGACAACAGTGCCCGTGGAAATATGAACGTCGCAACTAAATTTGAAAAATCTGATTCTTCTAGCGGATATCAAGATGGCGAAGCCACTAAAGGGCACACTCCAGCGGATATTGCGCTTGTTGGTGATGCAGATGTTGGGTTTTTAGATAACCCCGCAAACTCGCCCGGTATACCAAATAGTGGGTCTTGGGTTGATTATGATGGCTTGGAAGATTTAACAGTTGCATGGAACTCTGCTCAATGGTCTGGTTCATCAAACGCAAGTATCCTCGATGAATTGGGTATAGAAATAGACGGCAATACACCAAATCCAAATTTGGAAGACATCAGCCCTGCTGGAAATCTTTCAAGTACGAACGACATCTATTCAAGTTATGGCAGGCGATGGTATTGGCAACTTGCAGGACGAGATCCATTTTCTGCAACAAATGGCTTCCGTCCCTATACCACAGCGGATGAATTAGAACTCCGCATCGTTGAGGGAAACAATTACCAATTTGCCGGGTCACGCTTAGAGCGTAGTTTGAATAGTGTCGATTCATCGGACACTCAATTCCTCCGAAGTAGTTTTTATCGCCACGAGGCATCTGAGACACGTGATCAACTCAACAATAAGGAATTGCTTTTTGATAATCGCCGAAAACTCACGGCGTTTAACGGTGTCCGGAATGATTTGTTGCCCCCGTGGTTGCGTTGGGAAGAGCGGTTTTGGCAACGATACGATTCAACCGGAACGTTACCTCGTGGGTATGACGCATTTAAACTCGAAAGTTACAACAATGACTTTCAGACTTGGGGTTCACTTTTTCCGCCGTCAATTCCACAGGAAGTTGGAGAGGCAATGTCGCTCTTGGATCCAAATGATCCTGATTATGAAGTAAATCTGTTTAGGACAGCAAACTTTGTTGTGAATACATGGCGTGAACAATCCCGAACTAAAGTAGATTTGCGTGAATATTACGACCCAACTCCACCTACTGCGGAATGGGCTATTTGGTGGGAGTCCAACGCTGATGGCAAATTGACTCTGAGCCAACGAGCGCCACTTCAAATTTTTCTCGCTATGACAGATGCCCAAGAAAAGGGGGTGAGTTCGCTTGATTTTGCTGATTTGCCTGCCCATGGACCCCTTGGAACTTATACCGAGCCAGATATGGATGCTCAATGGACTACTGATGGTCCTGTAAACAATTATTACCAACAAGCTCGACTCATGTCTGCTGGACTTGCATCAAATATTATGTCATATCTTGATGCAGATGATCGATGGCGAGACCATTCGCCATTCGCTACCCATGTTTCAGGTGTTACAGCAAAAGTAGACACGCCTCTTTCAAGTGCTGTAGCTCCACCCGTCCTTGGCAATAATGGTTGGGAAGATGCAGAGGAAGGAGAGAACAACCTTCCGTATGCAGATGTTCCAGTCCTCGGACCAAATGATGGCGACATCGTGATGCTCGGGCTTGAAGCGCAACCATTTATTATGGAAGCATTCATTGGACATGCACATGGTGCTGAAACAGAAGAATATAATCCAGGAGCCTGCTGTTTAGATGGTTTTTGTGAAATGACCTCAGAATTGACTTGTGTTGCCCTCAATGGTACTTTTGAAGGTTCAGAGAATTGTCTTCTTGCAAATTGTGAGTACGGTGCATGCTGTCTTCCTGATGGTGGATGCATCGTGATGAGACCAAGTAACTGTAATACGTTACAGGGTGAATATAGGGGCGATGGCACAATCTGTGAGTTGAATAAATGTATTGGGCGTTGTTGTCTATATATGGGGAAATGTGAAGAACTTTCATTTCGCAGTTGTACTGAACTTGGCGGAGCATTTGCAGGGTACGAGACTCAATGTTCTGGCGATTGCCAAACCCTTGGAGCATGTTGCGTTGAAAGTGGCAGTTGCGTTGATGTTCTTAGTCTAGAGGCATGTTCGTCACTTGGAGGAACATATCGAAGTCTTCAGTTTTGCAACTCTAATCCTTGTACCACGCCTTGTTGCTTGGACTACACCCAGTGTGTTGATGTCACAACAACAGCGTGTAATGATTTGGGCGGGGTATATTTTGGGCAAGACCAAACTTGCACGGAGTTATCATGTCAAGCAGCAGGTTCATGTTGTGTAGGAAGTGAAAGTTGTACCGCAGTTTCCTCCCTTCAAGAATGCAATACGATAAACGGTGACTTTATTGCAGGTGTGCAATGTGTAGAAACGCCGTGTAATAGCTCTTGTTGTTTAGGAGAAGGGACATGCATTGAAGTTTCCCTCGGCATTTGTATAAGTCTTGATGGAACATATATTCAGGGTTATGCTTGCGATATAAGCCCTTGTAGAAGTGCGTGTTGTTTTTACACGGGTGGGTGCGAAGTCATGTTGCAAGATACTTGCGACTTGTTCGGAGGTGTGTATAAAGTTGGTGAGTATTGCGTTGATTCCCCATGTGTTCCATCTGGTGCATGTTGTTTGCCAGATGACGGAGGTTGTCTTCAAGCTTTGCTCGAGACATCGTGTTTAGCACTTGGTGGTACGTATACAGGCGATGATGTTGATTGTGGAACTGTTCCATGTGGGCCAAGCGAACTTCGTGGGGCTTGTTGTTTAGATACGGGGTACTGCCAAGATGTTAATGTTGCTAGTGCATGTGATGATATTGGCGGGGAGTTTCAAGGCGAGTTGGTTAGATGCGATGAATTGCCAGCGCCATGTTCAGAAACATCAGCTTGTTGCGTAGGAAACGGGACATGTCTAGAATTAGAAATAGATAACTGTGCAAATATAGGAGGTGACTTTAACCCAGGTCAAACATGTGAGGAAAGTGTTTGTATTGGTGCTTGTTGCTTCCCCCTTGGAATTTGTCTTGATAATTATTCGGCGGATTGTCTTGCACTAGGAGGAACATTTTTCTTTGACCGATCATGTGACACGGAGCCCTGCTTGCCAATTGGAGCGTGTTGTATTAGCAGTCAATTCTGTGATGAACTCACATCAGATATGTGTATTATCACTCTTGGAGGTTCATACGAAGGGGATCAAACAACATGTGTGTCGGATCCATGTGCATTAGGCGTTGAAGGGGCATGTTGTATTGAACCAGTTGGCTGTGTGATGGTTATTCAATCTATGTGCGATGAAGCAAACGGTATTTGGGAGAGTAGCGGTAGTTGTCTTTTAGAAACATGTTCAATCGGTTCGTGCTGTTTAGACAATGGCACCACCGCTAATTGCGTTGATACAGCGAACAGCTCATCGTGCGATATCCTTGGAGGTATTTACACTGCAGGACAACTCTGTGCAACGGATCCCTGCGTTGGTGCGTGTTGCCTTTGGGCGGGTGGATGCGAAATGATGTCAATGGATTCCTGTGAAGCTCTTAAGGACCCCGATGGTAATGGAGAATGGGAAACAAATGATGCCCCTGGAGATTTCCAAGGTGTTGGGGAACCTTGTGGTCCTGCAGCTTGTGCAGCAAGTGGTTCGTGTTGTTTGATGAGCGATACATGCGTTGATATTGTGGGTGTCCGCGACTTCACCGAGTACTGTGAGGTTGTTCTGGGTGGCATCTATCGTCCAGGTGAATTCTGTGCAGATTCAGATTGCGGTGGAGCATGTTGCCTAGCCTTCTCGCCATGTTCTTATGTGCCCGAGGAGCAGTGTATTGAACTTGGCGGAACATATGCTGGTGATGGTGTGTCTTGCTTTGGACCAGATCAAGTTCCAGACACTGGTGATGAGCCGTGTGTGTTTGAAGGTGCTTGTTGTTTTGGTTCAGGAAGTTGCATTGATGTTAGTGAAGAGGCACACTGTGATAATCTCGGTGGTACTTACAAGAATGCAGAGGAGTGTATTGATACACCTTGTATTCAATATTTCATCGTAAATGATAATGTTGACCCTGATGATGTTGGCAGGAACCTTTGGTCTGATTTTCAGGGAACATATGCAGTGGTGCAGTTAGCAAATCCGTTCAATCGAATTATCGATTTACAAGATTATTCTGTAGAATTTTTTGGCAAGGAGTTTAAGTTCGATTCTATTGTTACGCCCGGAGTTCCAGACCCGACCGCTTTGCTTCTTCCTCCGGCAACACCTGAGAATCCCGCCACCCTAATTTTGTATGCATTTCCTGAAGATGCAGATATGCCTGATGCTTCAATCTTTGCTGATCCGCTTGATCCAATTCAAATTATTCCAGATTTAAATGAGGACTGGAAGGATTTTCTTGACATTGAAGAAGATGACCATCCACAGGATGATGTAAATACCGTTGATGATCCAAACACCGTGCCATACGAAGGTGTCGAAAAAACCTTGATAATTAAAGTCCCTTCATTTACATCGGATTTACTTCCTGGGTGGGAGACAACTCGAGGGTATTACGATGATCTAGACTGGAATAAGGACGATACCGAGTACAACGCTGTTGCCTTGTATAAATTTGACGAGGACCAGCGAGTTCTCATTGACCGGATTGATGCCCCAGGGAAATCTAGTGGAGCAACATTAGCAAATAGAGTAAGTGAAGACCTTGAAACCCAATGGAATAAAGTTGGGGATACGGGATATGTAAATACATTCATTCCCTTCGAGCCAAATACTGAAACGATTCTTGTGCACTGGGACCGTGTGACTCGAGCTTGGGGGCTTGATGTTCCAGAGGATGGCGGATGGGACAATGACACTTATGACGCTACTGAAAGAAACCCGCGCTATGTATTTGCCGCGAATGATTTCATTCGAAATGGTGATGATGTTGATGACCCGTTGAATCCTAATGAGCCAGAGTTTAATGGGAAGCGAAGGATTACAAAAAATGTGTACGAGGGGTCTCAAATCTATCTTGAACATAGTTCAGAGTTTCATTGGACTGAATTTTCTGACCCAGACGACTTTGACGGTAACGGTGAACTGGATGACAATGCAGTTTTTCCTGCTGATGATGACGAATTGACGGATTTTCCAGACCCATGGTTTACAACATATCTCTGGCACCCCAGCGCTGATGATACGAATCCGTACGACGAACTCGTTCGTGGTGGATACCGCCATCGAAAGCCAACCTTCTTTGATATGAATAAAATTGAAAATCCACCATTCCCTGACAAGGGGTGGTATGGACAAACATTGAATTCAAGCAGTACGACCTCAGTCGTGCCTGCGTATGAAGATACAAATGGTTCAGATGGTATTGAACATGATAGGGGTGAACTCAATATGGGCTTAACATTCCCGCTTCAGATGTTGCAAAAAGATGATGACTTTGATCAGGTGGGCGAGTTACTCAATGTTTGGCTCTTTGGGCATATGCTTGAAGGCGACTACTTCCCGTCACCAAATCCAGATGACGAGGATTATGATTACAACCTAGAATTGCCGCTAAGCCATCTTGATCATGGAACTCAAGTCAATGCTGGCACTATTACAACGTTTAGCGAATTCATGTACCCAAATTGGCAAATTGAAGATTGGTGGGCACCATTGGTTGGTACTATTGACGATAACGATGAACTCGTCCTCGATGAAAGAGTGAATCGTCTTCGGTTTCTTCCTCAGGGATCAGGCGGTGAGAATAGTGAGCCGACTCCATTTATGATGGGTGGCCGAAGTGAATATATTGGTCCCGGTCAAGCAGACGCGTTGAATCACCCGTGGCCTCGCCAGCCAATTGCAACTAGAATACTCGATTCATTTGTCTGTGATGGTCCTGGTAGGGTGGACTTTACTGGCGATGCTGAAGATGATGATTTATCACCTATATCATCATCACAATATCAGTGGCCATCTATGCACTCGCTCTTTAACGCAAACGGTTTCTCCGGCAAAGCGACGCCAGGCATGATCAATATCAACACTGCACCAGTAGAAGTTCTTCGTATGTTGCCACACATGTATAAGGTTGTGCATCGTACTTCTGCGGGTACTGGTAACCCGCGCTCAGTTCTTCCTGAAGCGATGGTGCAATGGCGTGAGGGCACCAATGGAGGTTGGAGCACAACAGACGACACGGGAATACCTGGCGGTACAGATTATTCTGACCGTGCGTTGACACTTGAAATGGAACTTGGTACTGGTCCAAAACAAACACGTGGTTTCTCCTCTCCAGGAGAGATTGGATTACTGCGTCCTGCTGATCCTTTAGGAGATTATGCTCCTGATGATGCAGTGGATGAACCATGGTCAACGACGAAATACGCAGATGCTTGGAGAATTGACTTTGCTGCACTTGAACCGTTTGATGAAACGGGTGATTTAGGGGCTCACATCAGCACAGATGTAAACCCAATGGATTATTACGGTGAAGATTCGGTTAAGGGTGATCGAGTAAGTTCTGACGCTGAAGAGTTAAATATGTTGCAGGCAGGGATCTCCAACCTGATTTCGACAAATAGCGATATATTCACAGTGCATATGAGAATAAGAACGTTCAAACGTAATCCGATTACAGCAACTTGGGATGCCACAGATCTTAGATATATTATTGATGACAGCAGGTATGTCATGCTTGTAGATCGAAGTAATGTGAATACACCTGCGGACAAGCCAAGGATTGTGTACTTCGAGAAATTGCCAAACTAAGAAAATTTTAAACAATTTAGCCCGTCTCGCCACGCTCATCCGCAAAATGACATGGTGGGGCGGGTTTTTTATGAGGCAATTGGTGAGGAAAGAGAATAAACCCACACTTTGGCGTCAATTTGAAATTTTAAATGCATCCATTTTTTTAACTAGTAGTATTATGAAGATAGTGCGAATGCACAGAATCTAAGATTTATAGGAAAGTTTGAGCAAAAAGGAGAATTGGAATGATTACGGTTAAATGGATGTTAGGACTCGCAATCTGTATGTGTACAACGATTGCCTCTGCACAGAATGGTGACATGGGCGCATGTTGCTTTGCAGATGGATGCCAAGTAATGCCAGAAAATTATTGCCTCAAAGCTGGTGGTGATTGGCAAGGGGCAGGTACAACCTGTGCGGATTCATGTGGCGGTGGAGGAAATTTTGGAGCCTGCTGTTTTACAGGTCAATGTTTTGATGTTTCTGAAGAACTCTGTGCAGTGCAGGGTGGTGACTGGCAGGGTGCTGGTTCACATTGTGCTGATGCAACTTGCGATGGTGGAGGTGGTGATGAAGGTGCTTGCTGCATCGATGCCACTTGCCACATGTTGACCCAAGAGCATTGCGCTGCTGAAGGTGGTCAATGGCACGGTATGCCATGCGATCAAGTTGAATGCGACGACATTACAGTTGGCGCATGTTGTTTTGATAATGAATGTGTAATGACTGGAATGGAAGAATGTTATATGAATAACGGTTTTTGGGTCGGTGGCTCTTGCGCAGATGTTCAGTGCAATGGTCCAGAAATTGGTGCATGTTGCTTAGGAGATATGTGTTTTGATTTAACTGAAGAACATTGTGCACAAGAAGGTGGGCAATGGCATAACACTGGTTGTGATGCAATTGAGTGTGTTGGAGAAGAAACTGGCGCTTGTTGTGTCGAGGGATATTGTGAAATTGTATTGCCAATGACATGCGAAAAAATTGGCGGTCAGTTCCATGGTGTTGGTACGCCATGTGAAGATGTTTCATGTGGCGAGCCACAACACGGTGCTTGCTGTGTTGAAAATGATTTTTGCGTCATGATTACTGAAGAACATTGTTTTAATGAAGGTGGCGATTGGCAGGGTGCTGGAACGAACTGCGAAGATGCAGAATGCGGTGGCAGTAACATGCCTGGTGCTTGTTGCATCAATGGTGGCTGCTTGATGCTCTTTGCCGAAGAATGTGATTCCGTAAGTGGCACGTTTAATCCTGAATCCCATTGTGCTGAAGTTGAATGTGTGATGTCTTGCGATGCCGATGTCAATGGCGATGGCGTTGTAGATGTTACCGACTTACTTGCAGTTGTTGGTGCCTGGGGACTTTGCCCATAAAATGGCAATAAAGATGTGAAAGCATAGGGCGTGGCTATGAGCCACGCCCTTTTTTGTAGAATACGTAGATGAAGGAATCGCCTGTTTCAAAAGAGCTAATCCCAAAGCACATAGCCGTTATTATGGATGGAAATGGTCGTTGGGCAGAATCCAAAGGCATGTCTCGCTCACAAGGTCACGCAGCGGGAGCGAAAAGTGTAAAGAAAGTTGTGCAACGGTGCATCGAACTAGGGGTTTCATATTTGACTCTTTATTCATTTTCCACAGAAAATTGGAGTCGCCCAGAGCTTGAGATAGATTCACTAATGGAATTGCTCTTGCTTCAACTTTCGAAAGAAGTCCCCGAACTTGTTAAACAAGGTGTTCGGTTAATGCATTATGGCTCTAGAGACAAGTTTTCAGAAGAAGTCCTTGCCGCTCTTGATAAAGCGAGTGCCGAAACTGCAGAAGGAAAAATACTCACCATCGGTTTAGCGTTGGACTATTCTGGCCGCAGTGAACTACTGCTCGCAATAAATAAACTCATTAGCGATGGCGTTGCAGTGACACAAGAAACGCTCGAGCAGCGGCTCTTCACAGCAGGTGTTCCCGATCCCGACTTGCTAATTCGAACCGCAGGGGAGTTTAGAATTTCTAATTTTTTGCTTTGGCAAATTGCGTATTCTGAAATTTATGTAACGGAACAGTGTTGGCCAGATTTTGACGGCGAAGCTCTTGATGCAGCAATTGTTAATTATGCAAACCGTACGAGAAAATTTGGCGCTGTTAAATAACTGTTTGTGAACGCTTCGGCCCAACACTTACGATTGAGATAGGCAGCTCAAGATATTCAGAAATACGGTCCAAATACGCACGAGCGTTATCGGGTAAATTTTCTGGAGAAGTCACGTCATCAATTTCTTCCGCCCAACCATTCATCGTTTCAAAAATAGGTTTTGCTTTTGCTAGTTTTCGAGCATCAGGAATAAAGCGAGTGCTTGTCGTGCCGTCTGGTAACTCATAAGCGATACAAATCTTAATTTCGTCGAAGCCACTAAGCACGTCCAACAGCATGCATGCGATTGAAGTTGTCCCGCAAATCATTGCTGAATATTTCACGGCGACAAGATCAAGCCAACCGCATCGTCGTGGTCTTCCTGTTGTTGTTCCATATTCATTCCCACGCTCGCGAATTCGCTCTCCTATTTCGCCAAGTTCTTCGCTTGGGAACGGGCCTGCGCCAACTCTCGTACTGTAGGCCTTCATAATTCCAACTACATTTTGTACATGCCGTCCAGGCAAACCAGTGCCAGCATGAATGCCAAGAGAAGAGCAGTTGGAACTCGTAACATAAGGATATGTACCGTGATCAATGTCAAGTAGGCAAGCATTTGCTCCTTCAAACAGAGTCGTTTTGCCTTCTTTTGTCACATCATGTAATTCGTAAACAGTATCAATGATATGTGGTGAAAGCCGTCTGCCATACGCAGAAAACTCATCGGCAAGAGCGATTGGGTCAAGAGGAGGTGTATCAACACCAAGGGCTGTAAGTTCAGCGCAGCGAATGGAGCATGTCACCTTCAATTTGCTCAAAAGGGCGTCTGGGTCAAGCAAGTCGCCCATTCGGATTGCTGTTGCTCGGTGCACCTTATCCGCATACGCAGGTCCAATCCCTCTTTTAGTTGTGCCTATTGATTGGTCGCCATTTCCTGCAGCTTGAGAAAGTTTTCTCTCAAGTGCGGCGTCATGTTCTTTGTGATATGGCATGACAACATGTGCACGGTTTGAAACTTTTAAGTTGTCTCCCACTTCAATGCCGCGATCTCGCAAAGTGTCGATTTCTTTGATGAGTTGTATTGGATCAACAACAACACCGTTTCCGATGATGCACAGTTTGTCTTCGTATAGAATGCCAGAGGGAATGAGGTGAAGTGCGTACTTCTGATCATCCACAACCACTGTATGCCCAGCATTTGCTCCGCCGTTGTATCGCACAATAACATCATGCTTCGCGGTGAGTAAGTCAACAATTTTTCCCTTGCCTTCGTCGCCCCATTGGAGCCCAACGATTGCAGTATTCTGCCCTGTATTCATGCTTGAAGTATAACGGGGGAAGTGGGGTATTAGTGGCGATGAATCACAGTTTCATCATCGTTCATAATGACGGTGAACTCAACTGGTCCAATTTGTACTCTGTCCTTGTTGTTGAGGTTTGCTGAATTGACCGAGTTTCCATTATGTAAGGTTTGTGAATCTGGCGCTCTGTTGAGAATTTTGGCTCGGCCATCAATAACTGTAATTTCACAATGGAGTGGTGCAACTGCTGGGATTGCCACATGCAAATCACACGTACGACGTCTACCTATCGTCGTACGGTCTTGCTCCAAGTCGAAAGTTCGACTTGTGCCATCACTATATGTCATCATAAGTTGAATTGCCATTGTAGAATCCTGTACCCGTTTACCCTATCCTAGCCCCAATCCCTCGAGCCCCTTACTCATGCTTACCCAGTTTAACAACTCTGAATTGCTTCTTCAAGGTAATTCTTGTGGTTTTGAGCAACAATTCAATGCAGAGCCATGGTTAACAGAGGCAAATACGGTGAATTCAGTCTATATACATGTGCCTTTCTGTTTTCATAAATGCCATTATTGTGATTTCTTTAGCATAGCCGGAGCCGAGAATCTTTATGAACCGTTCATAAAGCGACTCACGAAAGAACTCGAGTTTGTTGGGCGGCATCTTGATATTGTCAAGACAATTTATATCGGTGGTGGCACGCCCACCATTTTTGAGCCCAAACTCTTTGAAGACATGTTGCAGTCAGTCGCAATGTACTTGCCCAGAACGGCACAGTGTGAGTGGACTATCGAAGCAAATCCAGAAACCGTCACAGCGCAGAAGGCTGAATCGATGGTCCGTCACGGTGTAAACCGAGTGAGTATTGGGGCTCAATCGTTTCATCCAACTTTACTCAAGGCGCTTGAGAGATGGCATGATCCAACGAGTGTTGGCAAAGCAGTTGATTGTGTTCGCAAAGTTGGTATTTCTGATATTAATCTTGATCTCATCTATGCAATTCCATCGCAAACGGAAGAACAAATGTTCAGCGATCTTAATCAAGCAATTTCTTTGGCGCCCACACATTTTAGCTGTTATTCACTTATCTATGAGCCAAACACCCCGCTGAGAGTTCGTTTAGAAAAAGGGGAAGTGAATCAGATTGAACATGAACTTGAAGCTTCAATGTTTGAAGGCGTGAAATCACATCTTGAACAAGAGGGGTATCTGCAATACGAAATTAGCAACTTCGCCAAGCCAGGCAAAGAGTGTAAGCACAACATAGCGTATTGGACAAATCAGTCATGGTGGCCATTTGGTCCTTCAGCTTCTGGGCATCTCTCAGGTAAGAGATGGAAAAATACGCCACGTATTCCAGCGTATATTTCTTCAGGAAATATGCCGCCAATTGTTGATGTTGAGAAGCTTGATTCAGATAAAAGTGCAGGTGAATCCTTCATGGTTGAGCTTCGGTTGGTAAGGGGAGTGGATCGTGCGCGAGTGGAGGAATTGATTTCTCGTTCGAACAATAGATGGCGTGAAAACGTAATTAAACGATATGTGCATGATGGATTACTCCATTGGAAAAATGATTGCCTCGCGCTTACTAAGACAGGAATGCGCTTTGCTGATACGGTGATGCTCGCATTGCTCATGGAAGATGAAAAGATGACCGATACCAAAGAGCGAACAAGCACATGAAAACATCAAGTTCATTTGGAAATTTACGGAGGCGAATTGCCCCAATGATTCGGCCAATTCTGGAACGGTGTCCTCCAGTACGCTCAGTTGCTGTTCGTTTACTCAAGATGAAGCAGTCTGGTGAGCTACAGCGCTGTGGGATGGAATTTCAGTTACCAAGTGGTGATTTTGGAGTCACATTGGAAGCAGAATCCACAGGCGAATATGAACCTGTGACAACATCGCTCATTGCAGACATGTTGCAGGAAGGGATGACTTTTGTCGACATTGGTGCACATGTCGGATTGTTTGCGCTGCCTGCCACAAAGTGGGTTGGTGAAACGGGGAGGGTTGTTGCTTTTGAACCACACCCAGACAATTACAAAATGTTAATGCAGAACATAGAGCGTAATTTTTGTGCCACTACCATTGAGGCAATTCAATCTGCAGTTTCTGATATTGCAAAAACTGTGCATCTACATACGTCTACATTTAACACAGGGGACCACCAACTTTTTCACCGAGGAAACCGAAACACAATTGAAGTTCCTTGCACAACTCTTGACACATTTTTTGACTCGGATGAACAAGTTGATGTAATTAAAATGGATGTACAAGGCGCAGAGGCAGCAGCATTTCGCGGCATGCAGCGAGTGTTAGAAGATAACGCGAACATTAAAATTATTTGGGAACTTTCGCCAGCGCAACTTGAAGACGCAGGTTCAAGCGCGGGTGATGTTCTTGCCTGGCTGAAGCAACAAGGGTTTTGTTTTACAATTGTTGATGATGCTACTGGCGATGTGCTTCGGTCATCAATGCAAGACGTTCTTGACGCTTGCCCGCACGACTCGTATGTAAATGTTTTGTGTGAACGTGATGCTCAATAAGCAAATGGATAGATCTTGGATTCTAGGGTCGGTGATTTTAGTTGCGGTGGTCCTCTTTGGGCTTAGATGGTCTACTGGGATATTGTCAAAAGGTCCCGCCTTTGATGAAAAATACATCACGGTTCCAATGCAAAACATAATGTCAGATGGTTGGTCTGTACAAACTGCAATTGATTTTGAAGAAACGAAAGGCCCAGCGTTGATTTGGCCCTACGCGTTCTTTGGAAAAATGTTTGGAGGAACTCTTAATGACTTGCGCCTTGTTAGTGTGTGGTGTTCTATTTTTGGGTTGGCAATTCTCTCATGGATTGCAGTGCAGTGTTCGGTCTATCGAAAAAGTTTGTATTTAGTAGCCTCTGGGTGGCTCTTGTTACCCTACAACATCGTCTTTAGCGAACTCGTAATGGGGGAAATTTCTTTCCTACTTCTCTCTCTTCTTGCAGCCGCTGCTTTTCTTTGGGGAGTTCAGGAACCTGCTCCAAAGTCTCGCCGTTTTCTTGCCCCTGCGTTGTATTGCATCGCAGTAGCAGTAGCATTGCATAGCCGAATTCATGTTGTTGCACTTGCAGGTGGAATTTGTTTCACTGCATTTGCGCTGCAAGGAAGACGAAGTTGGCCATGGTGGGTTGCGAGTGTTATTGCTGGATTGTTACGAATTCCTCTGTGGATGAGGTGGGGAGGTCTAGTAAGCCCAGAATATCAATCGTTGCACGGCCTTGGATTTCGAGTTGAAAGTTTGTCTTATCTTGCAGCGGCGCTCGTTCCATTTGTCGGAGTATTCGCAATTGAAGGATGGAGAATTGCAAAATCAAAAGTCGGTATCGTGTCGGCATTCGTCCTTGGTGTTCTGCTTGTCTCCGTTGCAATGCCTACACTTTTCGTACCAGATGTCATCGATTTTAACACCCCAAACGAGCGATTCCAAGGAATCGCTGCAAGTGTTGTCAAGAGAGTAACTAATGGGAGCAGTTCTCAGCAGGTAGCCCTTTCAGTACTTGCAGGTTTCGGTCTTGCGGGCCTCGTGGGATTGTGGCACTGTCGAAACAAGGCAAAGTTGATTGGTTCAATTACGTTTTGGACATTAACATTTGGGTGGCTTCTGTATGCATTCACAAGAGGGTTTGTTTTCGATCGTTTTCTATTGACATGGGCTTTTTTGTTGCCGATTGTGTGGGTTCGAGTATTATCAAAATGGTTGATTCTCGCGCAGTACATCATGCTTGCAGCTATCGCCGCATGGTTGACGTCAACTTGGCTTTAATTGAAAAATGGTGTGGGAGAAATTATGCAGTTGGATCGATGATCCCACTTGTAGAAGTTGCTTCAGGTGTCCCTTGTGTAGCGGTTCCTTGTTGCATTTGGGCAGCAACAAGTTCTGCAATTTGGACAAATCGATTTTGCAATTCCGTTACCAATTGTTTGATTTCGGTTGATTCTTCTTCGGAGAGGTTGCCATCAGTTTTATTCTGCAGCATCTCAAGAAGATCGATTACAAACTTAGCACCTTCCAAATCGACCATAACACCTTTACCTGAAGGGTCTTGGTGCATGCCGAGCCCCATGAGGGCTTGCGACGCAAGAATACCTAAGAGTCCGCGGAAGTTTGGTTCTGGCATCTGTTGCTTAGCTTCAGCTTTTTCAGTTGCTTTTTGCTCAGCGTCTTGTAAGCGTACTTTTTCGGCTTGTGCTTCTGCTTTCCAGTCACTGTCAACTTGAATTGCTGGTGATGAATCGGCAGTATTTTGTTCTTCAGGTGTCTGTGTCATTGTGAACTCCAAAAAAGGTGCAAGAGAAATTTCGTAATCGAGCAGTATACGCGAGTTCCTGGCGTACAATGCAAAAATCATGTTGCGATGGACTGCATTTTTTGCTCTGGCTATTGTCACTGGCTGTACGAGTCAGTTGACGGTCATTACTGAAGAAATCGAATACGTTCAAACAAGCGATTTTACTAAGAGTCCTGCCGAGGCACTTTCTGTAACTCAAGATATCTCTGAAGTAACAAGTGAGATAGCTGCACTTGATGTCGAACCAATCCTCATCGAAGATGTAGTAGCTGAGGCATTGGAAGCTGAAAAAGCAGAACTATACGAAGCAATGGTTCCAGACTCGGTTGGAGTCGCACTCACTGTCGAAGCACTTGTTGGGCAAATTAATGGTCGTCCTATCTACGCCAACAATGTGCTCGATCCGATAGCAGATGAATTAGCAGCTGCTTCGGAACAAATGGAACGACCTGAATTTTCAGCAAGTATTCGCGCGGCACTCTACTCGGAGACAGAGCAAATGGGTGTAGTTCTTCGCGAAGGCAGGGTGTACGACATTGTCATGTACGACTTGCTTTTGTCTGAGGCGCTCAGTGGAATGACAATTCAGCAATCGTACGGTCTCATTTCAATAATCGGGCAGATGCGAAGTCACTTGGCCTCTGCTCAGGGCGGGAGTCAATCTCAATTGAGGGAAAATCTATCAACTAAGATGGGCGTTTCGGTTGACGAGTTCCTCGAGTTCCAACGTGAGAAAATATTGATAGATGACTTACGCCGACAGAAGATTAAGCCAAAAGTAAATGTAACATGGCGAGATATTCAACGAGAGTTCGGGCATGTTGTATTTGAGGAAGAGGTTCTAATTGATCCAGATCAATCCAGAACGGATGCAGTTGTGATGGCTCTGAGGTCAGGCCATTCACTTAGGGAGATTGATGAAGCCCGTGGCACAGTTACGCTTGGCAGGATTATGTTACCACTTGATGACCCTCGAATAGAAGAAGTTCAAATTGCTTTTGAAAATGGATTAACTTTTGAAGAGGTTGCACAGATAGCTGGGACACCAAATGGAGGAGTTTGGAATATGTATGAAATGGGGGAAGGTGGCATTTCAGATATTAAGGCAGGATCTGTATTGCAGGAACGTCTCGTGGGTCTTTCAGAAGGTGATGTTCTTGAGCCAATCACCTTTCCTACAAAGATCAATTGGTTTGCTGTGCTTGATATCCAGCAACCAATTTCGCTCTACAACCGCCAAGTCCAAATAGCTGTGCAATCTGCTCTAGAAGAAGTACAATTCCGCCGCGAGGGTGATCGTTATGTTGAATCTCTCTGGGGTGAAGGTAGTCTCAAAAAGGTTAAATCGATGGCTGACAGCATTGCGAACATTGCAATTCAGAGATTTCAGCGGTAGCCTTCAAGGTGTAACTAGGCAGAAAATTGGTGCTGTTGGCGAGCAGATTGCACGTGCATATTTGAAGAAACGTGGGTGGCGGATTTTGGATACTAATGTACGTTTTGGGCAAGACGAACTGGATATTCTTGCTATGTGTCCGCGTGAAGAAACCATTGCAATTGTTGAAGTACGCACGACAGCAAGAAATGGTAAGCGCCCAGAAGATACTATTACTCACAGAAAACGAAAAGCGATGCGACGTGTTGCTAGACATGTCCAAACAGAAGCCCTAAAACACCGATGTTCATTGCGTGTAGATCTGATTGCTGTCCAGCTAGCGGATACCCACGAAAGTTCAAAAATACGGCATTACAAAGGGGTATTACCTATAAGAACGATAAAAAAATACAAAAATACGTAAAAAAATGTTATATCACCCTTTCTTTGTGCGTTTGATTTTGACACACAACTTCAGTTTTTCTCTAACACATTCAGGAGTATACACAATGAAAACATCTTCTCTAAAAGCGTTGCAAGTGCTTGTTTTAACATCAGTTACAGTGCTATCAACAACTTCTTTAGCCCAGCAAAATTCTGGTAGACGAGGCGGAGGATTTATGTCTTCTATGTCCTCAGGTGGGACGACCCCTGATTACATGCTACGAGATTTGCAAAAATTTCAAATGGCACTAGAACTTCAAGACTACCAAACCACAATAGTTGAGCAGATGCTCCGGGAATACGATGAATCTTTTAGAGAAGCATCCGACGCGAGCCGTGAAGGCATAAGTTCTTCATTTGATTCGATGCGTGGTAGCGAAGATGATGCTGCGAGGCAGAAATCCCAAGAATTGAGAGATCGTTCCCGTGAGATCCGAGACAAACTTGATTCAGTAAAGAAGCTCGGAGACGAGCAAGATATGCAGGAATTGCAAAAGCGCCTTAATGCTGAACGTGAATCAATTCGGGATGAAATGCGACAAGCTCGTGTTGATCAATGGCAATCACCGGAACGCCAAGCTTCTTTTGAATTAGTAGCATTACTTATGCAAGATCAACTCAGGTTGAAACGGCAAATGCGAGAAGAGTTTGAAGGCGACCTCGTTGCGATCCTTAATGTTGAGCAGCAAGTGTTATGGCCTCCTCTTCAACGGCAACTCATTCGAGATCGATTGCTTCCAAGGGGTCGCTTAAGCGGTGAAACAGTTGATGTGATGGGGTTAGTAGATCAACAAGAGTTTGATGATGAAGTGCTTTTTGAGTTGTTACCTGTCTTGCAGGAATGGGATCTATCAGTTACTGAGGCTTTGACAGCACGTGATGATCACATGATTGAGAACCAAGGTGCGTTAATGTCTTCAATGCGAACTATGGATGTGGATTCTGGAATAGAAGTGATGGAAACCCAAGGTCGATTAGCTCAGGGAGTTCGGGACATCAATGACAACGCAGTGCAGAACATTCTTTTATTGTTGCCAGAGGATAAATCTGCTGACTTTAAAACAATTGCGAATGAACGTGGATATCCTCGAATCTTTAGACCAACTCGAACTGATCGTGCGTTTCGGGCTGCTCTTGAACTAGAAGGCCTAGAGCCAGATATTCTTCAAGCTATTGAAGAATTGTACGCTTCATTGCAAATTGAAATGGTGTACGCAAATGAGCAAGTATTAGAGGCGACGCATCGCTGGGAAGCACAAGAACAGATTGATCGAATTAACCGCTTTGCTCAGCGAATGTCAGGAGGGTCTTCAGAACGAGCTGAAAGCCCGATTCGCAAAGCAGAGGAAGACCGTCAAAAAATTGAAGACAATTACCTTGCACAACTGCGGATGCTGTTAACTGAAGAACAGATGGAAGCACTTGGCGGTTTGAAAAAACGTGAAGAGCGAGATAATCGTGGCAACCGAGATTCTGCCGACAGGGGTAGTCGTGGTAGCGACCGCGGTGGATTCGAGGGTGGTCGAGAAGCATTTATGGAAAGATTCGATAAGGATGGCGATGGCACCATTAGTGAATCCGAGCGGGATGCAATCCGCGAGCACTTTAGAAATGGTGGTGGGCGTGATGGCACTGGTGGTGGACCACCACGAAGCTGACCTTGATTAAAATTTACAATAAACTGCCTCAAGACTTTTTTGAGGCAGTTTTTTTATTAAGGAAAAATATGTTTTTACCAATTCTATTAGTTGCACTGAATACTATTCTGAGCAATTACACGGTGCTCTTGTTAATGAATACAACCAAAGTGGTAAGTGCCTCTCCTCCTTAATCAAAACCGCCTTTCAAAAAATAACACCGATGATAATCCGTTGCCATATTAAGTTTAAGAATGCTGCTGATTGCAGCACCTGTAATAATTCCAAGACCATCACCGCGACACAATGCATGGTTGATCCAAGGACTTGTTCCCAAGTTGTCCACATGCAGCCATTGCATCTTTGCCTAGAGTTATACGGCGGTGGACGAATTGGCCAGTTGACTTTGCAACTTCAATGAACCGCTCAATTGATTCTTCACTTGGAGCTTCCCAAGGGTTATTTTCGATTGGATTGTAGGGAATCAAATTTAAGTTGCAGCCAATTGGCTTTAGGTATTTGCAGAGTTCCAAAGCGTGTCCTTCGGAATCGTTTACGCCGGGAATCAATACATACTCTGCAAGAACCCCGCCGCAATCATGACGTGGATATAACAAAATAGCTTCTCGGAGTTGCTCCATAGAAACTGAACGAGCTAGCGGCATAATTGTTTTGCGAATTTCATCATTTGGCGCATTGATGGAAAAAGCAAGCGAGAGTCGTTTGAACCCATTTGTTCGAGCAAGTTGTGCAAGTTCTTTTATGCCATCAAGACGCCCCACAGTGGAAACGCAAATTCGTGAACTCGCTACCCCCGGGCCATTGTTGTCGGCCAAGATTTCTATCGCTGGGATTACCGCATCAAGATTATCCAATGGCTCACCCATACCCATGAAAACGACATTGTCGATTTTGGTATCCAGTGCATGAAAGGCAGCGTGCCACTGGGCAACAATTTCAGCGGTTGTGAGATTGCGAAGCAACCCGAGTTTCGCTGTTTGGCAAAATGTGCATCCCATTGCGCATCCGACTTGGGAGGAGACACATAAAGTATGCCTTTTCTTTTTAAAACCATCAATAGGTAGGATGACCGACTCAGTTTCTAGTCCATCTGACAATTTCAGAAGAAATTTCAAAGTTCCGCAATCATCTACTACTTTCGATGGAATAACCGAGGTTTCTGCTAACTCAGGATATTTGTTATCGCGATAAAAGCCACGCCATTTCGCTAAATCACTGTTCTCGGATGGAATGCCTAACATCCTGTACAAGATACTAGAATACGCAGATGGAGCAAAGCGCATTAGGTGAACGAAGGCAACCAGCCGTATTTATTACAGGTGCCGGAGGCGAAGTTGGGCATGGACTTATCTCTTCTTTTAGTGATGAGAGAAGACCAGATATAGTCGCAACGGATCTAAGGGAATTAGACCACAAGTCAAGAGAAAAATGCGCTGCGACTTATCTTGCTGATGTGTGCGATCGAGATGCCCTTGACCGAATACTTTCGATGTATCAAGTCAAGGAAATGTTCCATCTTGCTGCTGTCTTGAGCACTCGTGCAGAATTTGCTCCTGAAATTGCACATCAAGTAAACGTCAACGGCACAGTAAACATTTTACAAATTGCTGCCGAGCAAGGCAGAATGTATGGGGAACCAGTCAAAGTAGTTTTTCCAAGTTCTATTGCTGCGTATGGGTTTGGGTCTTTGGCGCAAAAAAAAGAAGTTGGCTCAGTCACTGAATACGAACATTGCAAGCCATCAACAATGTATGGTTGCAACAAACTGTATTGTGAACATCTCGGGAGGTATTACGCGCATTCATATCGGCAACTCGCAACTGACAGCGTCCAAGGAGAGGACAAAAATCGCGGCGTTGTTGATTTTCGTTGTGTTAGATACCCAGGTCTTATTTCTGCAGAGACAGTCCCAACAGGTGGCACTAGCGATTTCGTTCCAGAAATGATTCACGCTGCTGCTCGTGGCGAAAAGTACAAATGTTTTGTTCGTGAAGACACTCGTATTCCATTTATGACGATGCCAGAAGCAATTGATGCAACTCTACAACTTGCTGCAGCTCCTCGCGAAGAACTTACGCAAATCGTGTACAACATTTCAAGTTTTAGTCCCTCAGCTGGCGAAGTTGCAGAACTTGTAAAACAGTATTTTCCTAAAGCAAATATCAGTTTTGAGCCAGACGAACGTCGGCAAGCCATTGTTGACTCTTGGCCCGAAGCCCTTGATTGTTCGGTTGCAACAAACGACTGGGGGTTTGCGCCGAAATACACTTTAGAACAAGCGTTTGAAGAGTACCTTATTCCACGAATCACAAAACAATATGAAAGTAAAGCATGACCATCACAAGCTCCACTTTTTACAATCGTTCATCTGCAATTCTTTCTCATCTTGAAGAAACAGGGCAACTTAAGAAATTGCAAATGATTGAATCGCCAATGGGTCCTCAGATTTCTATTCGAGGAAGAGGAAAAGTTGATTGTTTTTGTTCAAACAATTACCTTGGTCTTGCAAATCATCCTGATGTTGTAGAAGCCGGCATCGAAGGGCTTCGCAAGTATGGCGCTGGCACTTCATCTGTACGTTTTATCTGCGGAACCTTCGCTCCGCACGAAGCTCTTGAAGAACGTATCGCATCATTTCTCGGAGTGGAAGCAAGCTACACGTTCGTGTCATGTTGGAACGCGACCGAAGCGACCTTTCCAACGTTGTGCCAAGATGGCGATGTGATTGTTTCTGATGAACTCAACCACGCGTGCATTATTGACTCTATGCGTTTAACGACTGCGATTCATCGTGGCGTTTCAAAATGTATTTACAAACACAGCGATATGGATTCACTTCGTGGCGCTTTAGTTACGGCAACAGATAAACGTTCCGAGGATGGTTCTATATTTGTCATCACCGACGGCGTGTTTTCGATGGAAGGTGATATTGCGTTACTTCCTGAAATACGTGCATTGTGCGATGAGTTCGAGGCAGTGCTCGTTGTTGACGATTCACACGGAACTGGTGTGATGGGCGAAACAGGTCGCGGTACGCACGAACATTACGCAATGGCTGGTAGTGACATTGACATATTTACTGGCACGCTTGGCAAAGCACTTGGTGGTGGGGCGGGCGGTTACGTTGCTGGTAAGCGCGAACCAATCGAGTTACTTGTTCAGCGTGGGCGACCAACATTGTTTTCAAATGCATTGCCGGTCACGGTTGCATGTTCTGCAAAAACTGCAATTGATACATTGGATGATAATCCATCCCTTGTACAAAAACTTCGTGACAATGTCGCTTCTGCACGAAATGGAATCGCTGAGGTTGGCTTTGAAGTGTTAGAGTCACCAACAGCAATTTGTCCAATTATTGTTGGCGAAACAGCGACTGCAATTTCGATGAGCAATAAACTTCTTGACATGGGCGTCTTTGCGATTGGTTTTGGGTATCCAGTTGTGCCAGAAGGAACCGCAAGAATCCGAGTACAAGTTTCAGCAGCCCATGAGCAAGAACACATTAATCGCCTATGCGAAGCATTAAGGAAGTTGAAGAGCTGATGCAAATGCATATACAAAATGAAACCGCTAATCTGAATGCGGTGCTTGTTGGGATTGCCGATGACTTTGGTGGAACCCCATCCTTAGATGATTGTTATGACCCGAAATCAAAACAACATGTTCTTGCAGGGACATACCCAACACAAAGGGATTGTATTGCAGAATTACATGCTCTCTTGCAGGTGTTCGAAAAATACGACGTGGAAGTATTCAGGCCAGAAAACATAAAGGGACTAAATCAAATCTTCTCTAGAGATATCGCATTTGTCATTGAAGATGTGCTTGTACTACCAAATATCATTCAGCAAAGGAGAAGGGAACTAGCTGCAATTGGTGAACTCTTGGCCATGGTTGGTTCCGAAAAAACATTATCAATGCCTCCTGAGGCAAGGGCAGAAGGCGGGGATGTGATGCCGTGGAATGAATATATTTTTGTAGGATATTCAGGCGAGGAAGATTTTGATAAATATACTTCTGCAAGAACAAACAAGCCAGGGCTAGATTTCTTAACTTATTCCTTCCCTAGCAAGATAATCAAAGGGTTTGAATTGAATAAATCCGATGATGACCC
This sequence comes from Planctomycetota bacterium, assembly GCA_014381555.1. GTDB lineage: Bacteria > Planctomycetota > Phycisphaerae > Phycisphaerales > SM1A02. The sequence continues at coordinate 111,332 of JACNLO010000037.1, forward strand.
AAAAGAAAATGCGCTGCACCTTGATTGTTGTTTTCAACCGATTGGCAAAGGGAAAGCCATTATCTATAAAGGTGGTTTTAAACATGTTGCCGATGTTGAATTTCTAATCAATTACTTTGGCAAAGAAAACATTGTAGAAATTACACAAGAAGAAATGTATGAAATGAACTCGAATATATTTTCAATTTCTGAAGAAGTGATTGTTTCTGAAAAAGGGTTTACAAGATTAAATACCCTTTTGCAAGGCGAAGGGTTCATAGTAGAAGAAGTGCCGTATGCTGAAATAGGCAAAATGGAAGGACTTTTACGATGTTCGACTATGCCTTTGATTAGAGCGACATGAATCAAATAACGAATACGATTCTGATGATAAAGCCCGTTGGATTTCGGTACAACGAACAAACTGCTTCGGATAATTATTATCAACATGTGCTAGAAAAGGTGTCGCCCAGAAGCATCCAAGAAAAAGCATTGCATGAATTCAATGTTTTTCTAGAAGTGCTTACAAGTGCTGGAGTTTGTGTACTTGTCTTTGAAGATACTGGGACTTCCGGCACCCCAGACTCTATTTTTCCAAATAATTGGGTTTCCTTTCACGCAGATGGTAGAGTTGTCATGTACCCAATGTATGCTCTGAACCGGAGGAGCGAGCGCCGAACAGATATTTTTGAATCGCTAGTTTCTGACTATGGGTTTGTGATTGGCAGTGTTAAGGATTACACATCGCTTGAAGAAAGTGGAAAGTTTTTAGAAGGCACTGGGAGCATGGTTCTGGATCGAGTCAATAAAGTTTGTTATTCCGCTATTTCTCAGAGAACAAGTCAATCTGCTGTCCAAGAGTTTTGCGGCGATTTTGGCTACAGCCCAGTTTGTTTTGTTGCAAACCAAAATGTAGAAGGGGAGCGGCTACCTATATACCACACAAATGTCATGATGAGTGTGGGCGAATCATTTGCTGTTATCTGTTTAGATGCAATTGATGATAATGCGATGCGTTCCGATGTAGTTAGTTCACTAGAAGAAACGGGTAAAGAAGTTGTCGAGATTACCGAAGCCCAAGTCAGCCGGTTTGCAGGAAACATGTTGCAAGTTCAAGGTGATAAAGCCTGCGTTGTGATGTCAACTTCGGCATATCAATCAATTACGAAGAAGCAAATCACTACTATTGAAAAACATGGAACTATTGTGCATAGTTCATTGGACACGATTGAAGCGTGTGGTGGTGGTAGCTCAAGATGTATGATGGCAGAGATATTTTTGCCCAAAGAGTAGTGCTTGGCGTGAAAAATTAGGAGATACAGTATGAGTGACCATGGCAAATTTATGAAGCGAGCAATTGAATTGGCAAGGCAAACCGCACTTGTAGAACGGGCTGGTGGCCCATTTGGCTGTGTCATTGTTAAAGATGGAGAAATTATTGCCGAAGGCGTTAATCGAGTACTTGCAGACAAAGATCCAACATGTCATGGTGAAATTGCAGCAATTCGTGCTGCTTGTGCAAAACTTGATACGCACGTTCTAACTGGTTGCATTTTGTACACAAGTTGCGAACCATGCCCAATGTGCTATGCAGCTTCGTGTTGGGCTAGAATCGAAACAATTTACTACGCAGCAACAATTCAAGATGCAAAAGAGTTTGGCGATTTTGACGATGTGTCTATTTGTGAAGCAGTAAAGTTGCCGCCCTCAGAAAGAGCGTTGCCAGCACTTGAAATTGACCGAGATGAAATGTTAAAGGTCTGGCGCGAGTTCCAAGAAATGCCTGAAAGAATTCATTATTGAATTTGTTGTGGATTACCTATTCGCGTTCACTAAATCTTCACAGCGCGTAGTGTCTAAAGCATTCGCCCAGTTGCCACCTTGTTTTATAGACGAGCCGACAATGACTGCATCGGCAAACTCAAAAATCTGTTTAATGTTTACTGGGGTGACGCCAGAACCAACAACCAGTGGAAGTTCAGTTGCGCCGCGAACCTCGCGAAGTTGCGCAATATCTACGGCGTGACCAGTATGGTTGCCGGTAACGATGACGCCGTCTGCGCCCATAAAATCAGCGCCGCGAGCATGGTCGCCAATGGTTAAATCTGCAGTCAACGCGTGGGATGAATGTTTCTTTTGGATGTCAGCGAGGATTGCTATTTCATCTGCGTCGATTCGTCTTCGCTCTCTAAGTAATGGTCCAGCATCGGCAATGTCCATGATGCCTTCATCGGCGACTGACGCAAATGCAAATCCTTCAGCGCGAATAAAGTGTGCGCCGGTTGCATGTGCGACTGCAATGGCAGCTTTGTTTGCACCCGCAAGAATTTGTATGCCAACTGGGCAATCGACCGCATCTACCACGGCTTGTGTTGCAACTGTCATTGCAGAAACAATTTCTGGACCGACTTCACGAAGTAAGTAGGGAGTGTCATGCATGTTTTCAAGGAGTACCGCATCAAAACCGTACTCGACTAACGTAGTTGCTTCATCAACAGCAATGTCAACAATTTGTTTAGGCGATTTTTCACTTCCAGCGGTTCCGGGCAACGCATGCAAATGCACCATTCCGATGAGCGCTTTATCTTTCTTAATGATCTTTCGAAAATCAGCCATTCTTCGCGCCCATGCCAAGCAATGTAAAGAGTTCCATGCGAGTTGCTGGATTGTTCATGAAGAGTCCGTGCAGTTTACTCGTAGTGGTCCAGCTTTCTGGTTTCTTGACGCCGCGGTAACACATGCAGAAATGACGGCACTTCAAAATGACTGCAACGCCTTGCGGTTGGAGTTCATCTTGAATGGCGTCGGCAATTTGTGCAGTAAGTTTTTCTTGGACTTGCAACCGTTTTGCGTATGCGTCTACGACTCTGGCTATTTTGGAAAGACCAAGGACTCGACCGTCTGGAATATATGCAACATGTGCTTTGCCGACAAAAGGCACCATGTGGTGTTCGCAGTGCGAATGCAACTCGATGTCAGAAACGACAACGAGTTCGTTGTAGCCCTCAACTTCGCTAAAAGTACGCTCTAAGAATTTCCGTGGGTCGTCTTTGTATCCTGCGAAATGGTCTCGCATTGCATTGATGACGCGTTGGGGTGTTTTGAGTAGTCCCTCGCGATCGACATCTTCGCCAATGAACTCGATGAGCCCTTTAACGTGTTCCATCGCTTGTTCATCTGTTATCTGAGAGGATGAGTTTGTTTCTTTGGAGTTATTTTTCATTTCTGTAGTTGTGTCCATAGAAAAGTCATTATCGCAGAAAAGCACAGATATAGAAAGAACTAAATAATCGCACGAAATAAAGCATTTTTTTGAGTGTTGCCGTAATTCTCGCTTAGGATTCGTTGCAGGTGTTTTGAGAATACTAGAAAGCAAAGAAATGCTATGAAATCAATCATAAAAGGTGATTACCGGGATTTTTTGCGCCAAATTAAGAGCCAAATCCGAAGGCATCAATACGAAGCGTTGCGAGCGGTTAACAGGGAGCTAGTGGCTCTATATTGGGAAATTGGCAAGTTGATCCATTTGAAGCAGCAAGAACTTGGTTGGGGCAAATCGGTTGTAGAAACTCTTTCTGCTGATTTGAAAGAAGAATTTCCGGGAAGGAATGGGTTTTCAACTCAGAATCTTTGGTACATGAGGCAATTTTATTCAGAGTATCACAATTTGCCAATTCTCCAACCATTGGTTGGAGAATTGGCTTGGAGTAAGAATTTGGCAATAATAGCCAAATGTAAGGACTCATTGGAGCGTGAATTCTATATTCGTTCCACTATAAAGTTTGGTTGGACAAAAGCAGTGCTTCGTACTCAATTACAAAACAAAGCATATGAAAAGTTCCTCTTAGGTCAGTCAAGTTTTGAGAATACGCTCGAAAATGAAGCTAAATCTCATGCTCTTGCCTCGATTAAGGATAGATACACTTTTGATTTTCTAGAACTCTCAGAAGAGCATTCAGAGCGTGAACTTGAGAATTCAATTGTTTCAAACTTACGTAACTTTTTAATTGAACTTGGCGGGGCGTTTGCGTTTCTCGGAAATCAGTATCGAATTGAAGTCGGAGGTAAAGAGTTTTATATTGATTTGCTTTTGTTTCACAGGCAATTGAGATGTTTGGTAGCAGTGGAGTTGAAGGTAGGTGAGTATAAGCCAGAGCATAAGGGAAAAATTGAGTTTTACCTTGAAGCCCTTCATCAGCAGGAACAATTAGAACATGAAAATCCACCGATTGGCATTGTCATTTGTAGGTACAAAAATGAAACAGTGGTTGAATATTCCTTGAACACTGCAAGCAAGCCAATTGGAATTGCTAGTTACACGACAACTAAAGAACTGCCTATCGAGTACATGGGGCTACTGCCAACACCTGAAGATATAATTTCTCGGATACGTTTGCTTGAGTGATTGAATAAACTCTCACACCACGAATATGTCACGCCGATATATCCCCAAGATATTTACGTGGGTTAGTTTATCTGAGTTGCCTCTTCCACCATGAAAGAATCTCTTTTAGGCGGTGTTTTCGAAGATCGGGAGCGCCGCCACGACTAAAGCCATGGCTCGTTGATTTTGGATAGCGTACAAAGCGGGATTCGATGCCGCGAAGTTGCAGGGCAGCAAAGACCTGTTCGCCTTGTTCGATGTTGCAACGAAGATCTCCTTCACTATGAATAATAAGCATCGGTGTTTCGACATTGCCAAAATGTGCAATAGGGGATTGGCGCCACCTGTCTTCAGGTCTACTCCAAAAGTTTCCGCCGAAGTATCCATCTTCTTTGTCAGCGAAATCGCTGTTACCACCCATAGAAACCAAGTTGGAAACACAACGGTCTGTAATTGCCCCGCGGAAATCGTTGGTGTGACCAACAATCCAGTTTGTCATGTACCCACCGTAACTTCCACCCATGACCCCCATGTTTTTTGCATTGATGTTTTTGTTTTTTTGCATCATTGCGATGACTGCTTGCATGTCAACCCAATCGGCCCCGCCCCAATCGTTGCGAATCGCACCACAGTGGTCACGCCCGTATCCCTTTGATCCGCGTGGGTTGCAATAGATGACAGTGTAGCCAGCAGAGGCAAGGCATTGGAATTCATGGAAGAACATCCAACCATATTGACAGTGGGGACCACCGTGGATTTGCAGCACGGCTGGCTTAGACATCTTGCGCTTGGCCTCTTTCGGTGGTCGCATAATCCAACAATGGATTTTCGTTTTGTCTCTGCTTGTAATCCATTTTTCTTTAGGCGTTGAGATAGCGTGTTCTTCGCTCCATTTTGTGTTTTCAAAGGAAACTTGCTTCGTGGTAACTTTTGTTGCACCAACTTTTCCTACATAGATTTCAGGCGGAGCCGTAGCAGTACCAATCATCATAGCGATGGTTTTGCCATCATTTGCCAAGTTACCCATCGAATGAACACCGTTGCCGGAAGTAAGTGGTTTAAGCGTTCCACCAATTCTCGGAATAGAACAAATTTGTTCCTCGCCGTGCCATCCAATTTTTACAAGCAGGTTTTTTGAGTCACCTGTCCATTTGATTTGTGAACCGAACGCAACTTCGCCAGTATCAGAAAGGGTGACAGCCATGAGGCACCTGTCTATATCTGCAGTGATACTCTTCGCATTTCCTTTTGTTGCACTTGCGACGTAAAGTTCTAAGTTTTCGGTTGAGTAGGTTGACTCATCACCTTCACGCCCAGCCCATGCGAGGTATTTGCCGTTTGGTGACCAAGTGATTGCATCTTTTGGTCCTTTAGTACAATTTGGTAGGGTGATGTTTTTGCTCGTTGCAACATCGTGAAGTACTATTTTTGTAGGTCTAGAATCTGTGAGTGCCTTCTTGCTGGTGTTTGTTGCGATTGCGATTTTGTCGCCTTTAGGAGACAAGCAATACGAGAAGAAACCCATCGTATCTTTGGACCAGATATTTTTATGTTTGCCAGTGGTCGCATCAACAAGATAGAGTTGAAAACGGGCATGTCCAAAGTAGCCATCGCCGTCAAGGCGGTACCACGCGGACTCC
>JACNLO010000040.1 GCA_014381555.1 Planctomycetota bacterium
CGGTAGGGCAATATCTTCGAATTTGGTCAACACCCACGGGTGTACCGCTCGAAGAAATTGCTGCTGCGCAAGATGCTGGTCGTGCTGTTGCCTTCTCAATAAGTGCAGCTCTTGGACTTCTTATGGGTTTTTACTGTTTCACGTTGCCTCATACACCTCCTTCGAAAAATGTTGGAAACAAACTGGCTTGGTTTGAAACGCTGCGTGAAATACGTATGCAACCGCTTGTCACACTTTTTATTATTGCAGTTCCAGTCAGCATTATTCATCAGTTCTATTTTGTGTACACAAGTGATTTTGTGACGGGAATCCAAAATACTGCTGGAAGCGATGCCGCAAATACGTTTGCGAATGGAATTAATACAGTGTTAGGCGTTGGCGGAGGTGGATTAATGACAGTTGGTCAGATGAGCGAAATTGTAGTACTGGCATTTATGCCAATACTCGCAGTAAAATTCAGCAAGAAAACACTTTTATGTACAGGGCTTGTTGCGTATGGTTTGCGGATGGCAATATTTGCATACTTCCCAACACTTGTTCCTGTTCTCATCGGAGTAGCATTGCACGGCCTTTGCTTTGGTTGCTTTATCTTTGTCGCATTTATGGTTGTCGATGAGTTTTGCTCCAAAGATGTGCGTGCAACTGCGCAAAACTTTTTCAACCTTGTCATTGTTGGCGTCGGCATCATCGTGGGCAGTTTGTTCGCAACAGCACTCGTTGGTGAATGGGCTATGGTCGATGGCACAATGGATTACTCTGCGTTGTTCTCAGTACCTATGTGGCTTTCGGTCGCATGCTTCTTGATGCTTGTTGTGTTTTACCCGAGCAAAACAGAACTGCCAAGTGCTGATTAATTCACCCTTGGTTTACTAACGGTTGAGTTTGGTTTTGCCTGGTTCTGCGATTGGCGGAATAGCGAGTTCACCAAAGGCGTATTCTGTTGGACCAAGTCGAGTGGTAGAGTTAAGCATCTCCTCGAATGAAATCCGTTGACCAGTGTATGCGGCCTCTCTGCCGAGAATTGCCATCAATGTAGATTGCGCCATAAAGTCACCGTCGTTAATAGTTGGCGTGTCTCCTCGAATTGCCGCTTGCAATTCGTTGTGCTCAACTTGGTACATGTTGGCTTGCTCTCCCGTATATGTCCAATTTGAGGAGCCCTTGAATTCAGGTGCGTCTGTCCATCCATTGACAACGCAAGTGCCAGTCGAACCAGTGATAAAGTCGTTGTTGTCGTTATAACAGAATGGCATTTGCCTGCAGTGCAAGTGCATTCTGCGACCATCAGCATACTCATACGCTACACCAAAGTGGTCGTACACATTTCCACGGTCAACACCTTCGTGCATTTGCCTTCCGCCAACGGAGGTGCAACTTACCGGTGCTTCGTTTTGCATCGCCCAGTTTATTTTGTCAATGGAGTGGCACGCTTGTTCAACGATATGGTCACCCGAAAGCCAATCAAAGTGAACCCAGTTGCGCATTTGCCACTCCATATCACTCCAATAATCTTTGCGTGGTTTTGTCCAAAGAGGAGCAGCGTAATACGTTGCAAAATACGATTCAATGTCGCCAATTGCGCCGTTGTGCAATTGTTCGAACGTTGCACGAAGTGCAGGGTTGTACCGCCAGCAGAAACCAGACATAAGATTCGTATCGTTTTTCTTTGCAAGCGCCGTTGATTCAATTACGCTGCGAACTCCAGTGCCGTCCACTGCCATTGGTTTTTCGCAGAAGACATGCTTCTTTGCTTTAACAGCAGCGGCAATATGTTCGGGTCGAAAGTGGGGAGGCGTTGTCAAGATAACCATGTCGACGCCGGAGTCGATTACTTTTTGAAATGCATCAAACCCAACAAATTGTCGTTCCCGTGGAACTTTCGCGCGTTCCCCTTGTTCACCAACAAGAGAATTCATGCTTCCTACTAGCCGGTCTTCAAAAGCGTCACCCATCGCCCAGATGACGGCGTCTTTGTTCGCCGTTAGCGCTTGATTTGCTGCACCGGTGCCGCGTCCTCCGCAACCAATGAACCCAACCTTGAGTGGTTCGCGGTTCTCTTGTACAGCCCAACTTGGTAGTGTGGTAGTTGCAGTGGCGGTTAGAACACCTGCGGCTTTTACAAAGTCTCTTCTAGTTACATTATTCATTTGGTTCTCCAGTTGTGACTACTCTAAGGCCGACATAGTCGGCGTCTGCAAACCACCATGGACTTCGTGGTAATTGTGGATCAGTTACATTCCACCCCCGGTCAGCTTCAAGCAAAGTTTTTTCGCCTAGTTCTTTAGGGGGCGTTCGGAAGCTTCCCCCGATAACTCGAGGTCCATCTTTAGTTGTTACCCATTCACCGACATTTCCTCGCATGTCGTAAATGCCAAGTGTGTTTGGATCGGTTGTTGCGATTGGATGTGTAGTTCCACCTGCATTTAGTTCGTTCCAAGAAGTGTCACCATGCGTGTTTGCTTCGTTCCACTGTGCAATCGTCGGAATGGAATATGTTTTTCCCGTTCTGCTTGAAAGCCATTGGCAAAACGATTCTGCAGCTTGCGCCGACATAGAAATTGCTGGGTAGCCAGAGCGACCGAAACCACGGTCGACCGAAGCGTAAGCGGGGGTCGGGCCTGTTATGGCGTCGACGCCTGCATATAAATTGTCTGGACTGTTTATGAATTGCAAGAAGATGTCATACAGGTCCCAAGGCACTTCGGTTCGAGAAATCCAAAAAGTATCGTTTTGATTCGATACTGGCATCATTTTGAATGAAAAATCGGTGCCTTCGACTTTTTGTGTGAACAGTTCAGGTTCATTCGTGCCGGAACAACCGACAAGGAGCAATAATAGGGGAACGATTCGCATCACACCATCATACATGTTTGATAATAGCTTCTGCGAGTCGTTCTGCTGAATCCGGACAATGTCTGAAGAAGAGAGAAGGCTCGACTAGTTCGAGTTCGTTGAGGACTAGATTGCCGTCATTGTCTCGCAGGTAGTCGAATCGTGCATAAAGTAATTCCTTATGGCGGGGGACAGCACTGAGAGTCTTTTGCATCGTTTCAATTTCTTCTTGTGTGAATTCGTACGGCATGTCACTTGCGCCGAAGTCATCTTGCACGCGGTAGTCTCCCTTGACGGGAATTTTTTGTACGCCGTGCGTGTATGCACCGTCAATAAATACAGCAGTGAGTTCGCCAACCGTTTCTACACTTTGCAAATATGGTTGCAACATCATGTCTTGGTGCGTATTTCTGTAAAGAAATTCTTGGGCTTCATCTATGGATTTGTTTGAAAAACGAAGCGTGTCTGATGCACACGCTCCGACTTGGGGCTTTATAAAACCCAAGGATGTTCCAAACCGGTCGAGTTCTTGCTCGATGTCGATTGTTTTGTTTTTAGCAATCCAAACAGTCGGCGCAATAGCTGTGCCTTGTTGTTCTAGTTCGCGTAGATAAGATTTATGGGTGTTCCACTCGATTATCTCAGGGTTGTTGAAAAGTCGTGGAACTGTTTTGCTCCAACGAACAAACTCATTTTTTCTTGAATGATAATCCCACGTTGTCCGTATGACAGAAATTGCGAATTGATTCCAATCGATGTCGTCTGTCCAAACCGGCCGATGTACTATTGCACCCTTGTTTTCTAGTGCATGAATCAGTGGGTTGTCATCCACTTCCCAACCCGGCAGGTTGTCACAACTTACGAGGGCGATGTTCATACTTCTAATGCAACAATTTTGAATTGGTCAATGTCGACGAGGCCAAGGTCGCTTAGTTTTAGCTTTGGGATGACAGAGAGTGGCAAGAAACTTAGTGGCATAAATGGATCTTCAAGCGGGCAACCTAGCGATGCTATTGCAGAAAGTACAGATTTTTGTTGACTAATAACTAATTCCGGTTGTTCATCTGACATTAATCCAGCTATGGGCAACGGCAGAATTGCAAGTAACTTTCCATTTGAAACAACACATTGTCCGCCACCGGAAGTTTGCAATGATTTTGCTGCTAGGAACATATCTTCATCGTTGTCTCCCACAACGGCGATGTTATGCGCATCGTGTCCGACAGTTGAGGCAATCGCACCTCCCGAAAAAGAAAAACCGCGAACAAACCCAAGTCCAACATTTCCTGTGTTGTGATGCCGTTCGATAACTGCCATTTTTAAGACATCTGAATCTGTTGACTTGAGGTGTAGTTCTTCTGTTAAGAGTTGACCTTGTATAAGACCAATCACACGAATCGGTTCTGACTGGATTTTGGTTGCAAAGGATTCTTGTGTAATACTTGAAGGAAGATGTACGCTATTTTTTGCGATAGTCCAATCGGTTGTGCTCGGTATGCCAACAACTTTACCGTTGTCTGCAATAATCCGTCCATGATGCCATGTTTGTTTTGGTATTGGCTTTTGAAGATTATCGAAAACGACTAGGTTTGCGAGTTTATCGTTTTCGATTGCACCCATTTCAGTTAAATCAAAATGGTCTGCGACATGTTTAGTTGCTATACAGATTGCAAGAATTGGGTCGAGACCAAGTTTAATTGCTTTACGAATAATATGGTCTATGTGTCCTTCGTCACGTAAATCTGCAGGGTGTCTGTCGTCGGTACAGAAGCAAATCTTGTGCGCATTTTCGGGTGTAATGATTGGCAAAAGTGCTTCTAGGTTTTTTGCTGCGCTTCCTTCTCTTATGTAGATTTGCATTCCTGCTTCAAGTTTTTCGAGTGCTTCTTCTGCAGTAATGGATTCATGATCGCTCGATATTCCAGCTGAAATATATTTGAGTAAGTCTTTGCCACGTAAACCTGGGCAGTGTCCATCGACTTTTTTGTCTAAACGCAATCCCATTTTGATTTTTTTATGTACCTCTGGGTCGTCATGGATTACTCCAGGAAAGTTCATCATCTCAGCAAGGGCGACGACTCTTTCATCTTCAAATAATGGTTCTAAATCCTCAGCAAGCAACGTAGCACCGCTTGTCTCAAGTGGCGAAGCGGGAACGCATGAACTCGCAGCAAAGAAAGCATCGAATGGAATGTTTTTCGCATCGTCCATAATGAGTTTGATGCCAGCAATTCCAAGAACATTTGCAATCTCATGTGGGTCAAAGATAGCCGCTGTTGTTCCATGTGGCAGAGAAAGTTTTGCAAACGAAGTTGGAGGAAGCATTGTCGACTCAACGTGCATGTGTGCATCGATGAATCCCGGTGAAATATACGAGCCGTTTAGGTCGATGATGGCTGTTGCATCTGTTGCACCAAGAATAACTCTTCCATCTTTTATACCAACGTCGACCTGGTCAATGGTGCGTGCTTGCACATTTACGAGTTTACCCCCGCGCAGAATTGTGTCAACTATTGTCATTCTTCTGAAAGATCTACAGAGTCACCTGGTTCCATGACAAGAACATCGATGCCTTTTGGTGCGAATCTTGCTACATCTACTTCAATTGGTGGCCATGTGTTGTAGTGCATTGGAATTGCTGTTGTAGCGCCAATCATTTCCGCTGCAACGGCCGCCATTTCTGGTCCCATCGTAAATCGATCACCGATTGGGAACATCGCAACATCTGGTTTGTAAATCTGTCCAAGAAGTTCCATATCACTAAAAAGGGCGGTGTCACCTGAGTGGTATATCATCGCGCCTCCAAACTCAACCATAAGACCGCAAGGCATACCCATATAACGACCATGAAAACTGGATGAGTGGATTGCTGGAGTAAATGAGACGCCACCAAATGGTGCTTCGATGCGACCTCCGGGATTGCCCGGTTCGCATTTTTCATGACCCTGCTCGCCTAGATAGTCACAAATTTCATAAGCAGCGAACACTGTCGCATCATTTGCTTTTGCAATCTCCTCACAGTCACCAAAATGGTCAAAATGGCCATGGGTTATAGCGATATGGGTACATTTCGCATCGTTAGCAGAGATAGTTGCTACTGGATTATTAGTAAAGAAGGGGTCAATTATTAAGTTATGAGTTCCATCATCCAGTTGGAAGCAAGATTGACCATGAAAAGTTAGTGTGATTGACATAGAACGAATTCCTTCGCTTGTATCGTATCAAAATTAGTTTTTAGGTCTTGGTTAGGGTTGAATTGGGCTTTCTCATATAGTGATTAATCCAATATTCTTCCGCCAAATCAATGCTGCATTTCCGTTTTCAAAGTGACAGTCACATTCACTGATTAAGGGGCTTGCATAGTGGTGAGTAATTGAGTACGATTCTTATTGCACGCGAATGAGAATCAGTCGCAATTAATAAAGGAGCTCTTATGAATCGTATATTTCACCTCATTTTACTTTTGGAAGTTATTGCAGTTAATTCCACTGCTGAGGCATCGTCACGCACAACGCCATGGTTGTATGACACAAGAACTATGACAAAGGGCGAGTTTGAATATGAGCAATGGGTTACTTGGAAAACCGATAAGAAGAGCGACGATCAATATGATGAGTTTCGTTTTAGGCATGAATTTGAATATGGTGTTAGTGACATTTTCCAACTTGCTTTATACGTTGCTGATTGGAGACATAAAACTACTACAGAGGAAGAACATACTTATTTCCATGATGTTGCTCTTGAAGGAATTTATCAACTGCAGGCACCAAATCCGGATCAGTTAGGCTTAGCGCTTTATGGGGAAATAAAACATGGTTCAGAATTCCTTGAATTAGAGGGTAAGTTATTATTTGAAGTGGAACTTGAAAAAGTTAATCTTCTATACAACTTCACACTAGAAGCAGAATGGGAAGGACAAGATTTTGCTGAAGACAAAGGTAAAATCGAAAACGCTTTTGCAATTACATATCAGCCAGACCCATCCACTACTTTTGGTGTTCAATTATTATGGGAAATAGAATTTCCTGACTGGAATGAACAAGGAGAGGATGTGGTTTCAATTGGGCCATCAGTAGCGTGGCAATCCGAAGATTGGTGGGTGAGTATATCACCAATGTTTCAAGTTACAAATGTAGACAGTGAACCAGATTTACAACTGAGATTACTCTTTGGAATTGACTTTTGATTCGTATTGCCACATCAATCATAATTATTCACACATTAATTGGATGCATGGATTCAACCAAAGTTGCACCAACCATAAACGAACTCGGTGTGAAGTTGAATGTAGAATCCTTATCACTTGGAAGAAATGTATACATAAACAAGTGTACAAAATGTCACAACGCACTGAGAATTACTAGATATTCACAAGAGCGCTGGGATGAAATACTCCCAGAAATGATTGAAAAAACAAATTTGTCAGTTAACGAAGCAAACTCAGTGACGAGTTACATTCAGGCCGTCTTAAGTGCGTCTACGACTTCGCCTTCCACAAAATCCAGCCATCCCAAGTAATGCAATTGCACTAGGAGCTGGGATAAATTGATACGAGAAAGCAAATTGACCGAGGACTGAAAAGTCTGCAGTTCCGGAGATCTCCCACTGGTTACCTTCAAAAGTAATAAATTGAATGGGATTTCCAGCAAATTCTGTGAGGTCTATGTCGTACAAGTTAAATGTGCCTGTGGGTGCAGATTCGACATCACCCCAAGCAAACGCAGCAGAAGTTTGACCATGATCCCAAGCAAGGCTAGCATTAATCAACTGTGTGCCATTTCCCATGTCATACCAATCAGTTTGGCTTCCAACATCGCCTGTTGAAAACCAATCGGTATCCAAATTCGTCGTTGATGAAACTCCAAGATAATTATCAATGATCGAACCATTTGGATCATTCACTTGGATACCATCAAATAACCCAATTAAGGATAGTCCAGCGTCGGTGCTTGCCAATATGAACGAAAGATGCCCCATAGTTTCGATGCCATCGTTGTTCAAAGTTGCTGCAAGAATATCAAGTTCACTCATAGCAAACTGGTGATTATTGTTTCCTAGAAGACCAGTAAAATCACCCGCATTCATCTCATAAATGCCACTAGCATTGCTAATTGCGACGTACTCGGCTGACAATGTAGATACCACACCGAAAATGGCTATCTGGATTGCTATGAAATGGGCGTAAATGGGCATTTATCTTCTTAGAATCGACCTTATTCTGGCCTAGTTTAACCCATTAATCAATTTGTTTGCACGAGAATTTCGAAGGAATCCCCTCATTAACCTCTTAAATTACCTAAGTTTACAAATCCTGTTTACGGCTCATAGAAGTGGGGCAAATAAGCTTACTCCGTTTTGCCAAAGTCGTTTTCTCAGAGACCATTGGGAGGGCTCTTGAACTGAAACTGTCGTTGATTGCTCTATGTAGGTTGTTTGCAAAAAGCGGAGTTCACTTGCGAAATCAGTGTCGTAAACGAGCATGCTTATCTCAAAATTGAGATCTAGACTTCGTCGATCGAGATTAGCAGAGCCAATGAGGGCGAACTCCCGATCAATAGTCATTGTTTTGGCGTGGAGCAATCCTCCTTCAAATTCATGAATATGAACTCCAGCATTCAAGAGAGTTGCATAGCGACTCCGGCTTGCCGCGGCAACGAGGCAAGAGTCATTCCTCGCAGGGAGCACAAGGTGGGTTTCAACTCCTCTTTTTGCAGATATGAGCAGAGCGGATTCTATTGAATCATCGGGTGAAAAATAGGGAGTGGTAATAACAAGTTCATGTTGAGCACTGAAGAAAGCTGTTTGTAATAGTTGGCTAAGAGAGTGATTGTTGCTATTTGGTCCGGTTGCCATAAGTTGTGTAGAAAAACCAGAATCTTGAATGTGAAGTGGTTCTTCTAATAAAACAGAGAGATCTTCGACCCCATCCATAAACCAATCTTGGACAAAGATGGCTTGCAATTCTCGAACGACAGGACCTGTAACTCGAACTGAAGCATCGACCCATGGTGCAAATTTTGGTTTTGGAGCAAAAGAAGGCTCAGCAATATTGTTAGAGCCCATATACCCAATAGAATTGTCAATGACCGCAATTTTGCGATGGTTACGTAAATCGATGCGCTCAAAAAAAGCTCTTAGAAAACTTGCTGGTAGAGCTTCAACGACTTGGACTCCATTTTTCTTAAGTTGACAACATAAATCTGAATGAAGAAACTCTCTAGACCCTATCGAATCTAATAGAAGTCGACAGCTTACCCCCCTTGATGTTGCATCGATAAGTGCGTGAGCAATTTTACTTCCAGCATTGTCATTGAGCATAATGTACGACAAAATGTGGCAATTCTTGATTGCTTGCTGAATGTCTAGAACAAGTGAGTCAATCATTTTGTTTGAATCACCTAGGAGCGTTGCATTATTTCCATCTGTAACTGGAGTTCCACCGATGGTCTCTGCGATGTATGCGATGGAAGCTTGATTTGTTTCTAGTTGTACTGCGTGTAGTCGCGAATCTTTTGTATGGTAGTACACACTTTGTGGAATGTGATGTTGAATAATTTTGTTTCGCTTTCTACGGCGGCTTCCCAATCTTCGTGTACCTACCAAAAGATAAATTGCCGTTCCAACAAACGGAAGGGAGATGATGAGTAATACCCAAGAAATTTTTGCTGAATCTGATTTTTTCCTTCCAAGTAGAAGGATTGAGACCATCACAATTTTCAAGATCAATTCCGAGAAAAAAAATGTAGCTGGAACGGAGGAGTTGAACATGGCACCAAGATACGCGAAATTACTTCCTGGCGTGCTATTTAATGGCGATAGACCGTGGAGGTATTGGTTAAATCTAATTCTCCAGAAATACCCTGGTCAATTTGACCATATTGTTTGTAAATGTGGTTTAAGCGGTAGATTTTTTGATCTGCAAGTGCTTCTAACCTTTGTTCTTCACCGGGAGCTGAGCCCCAGATAAATGCACTTTGTTTATTTGTTTCAAGAATCATAGAACTGCTTGAAGCAAAACGGGAAAGGTTAATACTTGTGATTTGAGTTGCCCATGGTTTATTATAAATTAATTTGAGAAGACTAATTGCAGCAACAATATCTTTGCCACTCCATTGTAGACCAGAGCGCTGGGGTCGACGAAAAGTTGGTTGCACAAGAGTAATGAAGTGGTAGTTGGGTTTTGTAATTTCTCCAATACGCGTAGGCAATCGCCGCCCCTGATCATCAATGTAGACAATTCCATCCTTGTCTTGTACCCGAGCAAATGGAATGAGGAACGAAGCATCTATGATTGCTTCGTTATCATTAACCCAGCGGACTTGGGTGATTTCTTGAAACCATCCTGTTGCTGTTAATGTATCAGCAGTTTCGATTAGACCCTCTCTGCCAACGGTTGTCTTGGCTAGATGGATTCTTGCGAGATCTTGAAGTTCAAGTAACAACGAATCATCAATCCAAATTGGTGGATTGTTGAGGGTAACTTTTAAATCTGCCGCGGATACTTGAATTGCTCGGAGTTTTGGTACGCTCATAGCACTCAAAATAATAAGCCCAGAGATTGCCAGCACCCACGATAGAACGATGGGGGACTTAAAAATGTGTCCTAATGCGCCCAATACCACAAACAGGTTGTATGAAAACTTCTTTTTCTTCGTTCGAGCCATAGCGTAGTACACCATCGACTATGCGCCCATTAGCACTTGACTCGCCTAGAAGAAGCGAACTCGACCAGAGAAGAGCAAAGTTCAGGCATTTCTACTCCTATATGCCTAGCAGCCATTGGAATGAGTGAGTGGTTCGTAAATCCTGGCATAGTATTTATTTCAAGCAGCCAAGCTCCAGACTCATTCAATATAAAGTCGACCCTTGCAATGTCTCTGATACCCATGTGGTTATACAGGGTGGTAGCAGTTTTATTACAACTGTTATTAGGTAATTGAGGAGCGATGATGAATCGTGTGTCTTCGCGTTCGTATTTCGCTTCATAATCGTATGTTTTGATGTCTTTTGGTGGAATTATCTCGATAATCGGAAGGAGTTTCTTGCCAATTATTCCAACAGTTAATTCTCTTCCTCCAACATATTTTTCAGCAAGAACATCTGTGCGATTTTGAAGTAATCTCTCAAGTGCAACTTCAATTTCTTTTTTTGTAAAACAAAGAGCCACGTCGTAACTGGACCCATCATTTATTGGTTTAAGAACAAGCGGAGGTTCAATTGTGCATGGTGTATCTTCTGAAATCACGCACCACTCAGGAGTTTTTATTTCCAATTCTACAGCTATCTGTTTCGTAGCTATTTTATCCATCGCTACGGAAGAACTTTGACTATCTGCTCCAACAAAAATTTTGCCTGCATCTTCAAGTAACTTTTGCAGCGGGCCGCCTTCACCAAATGGCCCATGCAGTACTGGGAAGATGACATCTGCTTGTATGATTTCTATATCTTTTGCAGAAGGGGTATCTAGAACGATTTTTCTGACTTCATATTTGTTAGATTGTTCTAGTGCATTTGCGACAGCGGTCCCTGATTGAATAGAAACTTCGCGTTCAGCATCTGGTCCACCCATAAGCACTGTGACAAGTTTTCTTTTCATCTTTGAATCTCTGGGTCTCGTGACCACACAACAACTTCATTTTGTAATTTGATGCCTGTTGAGTCAAACACACGTGTGCGGACATCTTTCATAACCGAAAGAACATCTCGGGCAGTACCTTTTGCAGTTGTGATGATAAAGTTTGCATGATGTTGACTTACTGAAGCTCCGCCAATGGTCAGACCCTTTAGTCCAGCGCCGTCAATTAATTCTCCAGCAGAGATTCTTTCCCCATTGTTATTTATGGGGTTTTTAAATGCACATCCAGCAGAAGTATCTGCAAGTGGTTGCATAGATTTTTTCCAAGCAAAAATATCTTTGACACTTTTCCGGATATGAATTGGATCACCCGGTGTTAAGCTAAAAGTTGCTGAGATAATAACTGGATCAGGAATTTTACTCTCTCTATAGGCAAAACCTAAATCACTGGATCGATATGTTGAGAGTTCGCCTGCTTTAGACAGACAAGTTACGGTGGAGAGTGTGTCGGAAATTGAACCAAAATTCCCACCAGCATTCATTCGAATTGCTCCACCAATTGATGCGGGAATACCAGCTAAAACATGTAATCCATCAAGCCCACATCGAGCAGTTTCCATAATTGCTTTACTCAAATCATAGCCACTCATAATATGCAAGGCGTCGATTGGCCCTTCTCTATTAAAGCGAGATGTTTTAAAGCAATTATGATTCAGTTTCACAACAACTCCATCAACACCTAAATCATCAACCAAAAGATTCGCCCCTTTTCCGAGCACGCGAAAGGGAATGTTAGAGTTGTAACATCGTCGGAGTAATAACGAAAGTGCATCTGTAGATCGAGGTGATACGAGTACGTCTGCCTTTCCACCAACAGAGTAGTACGTCATAGCGCCTATGGGTGCATCAAATTCTAGATCAGCATCAATATCACCAAAAAAATCAGATTGATAGCGAACACTCATTTGTGCAAGTGTATTTTATTATTACCAACAAGGGCATGTGCAATTGTTGTCACTGGACCAGCTCCCATGATGACAATGAGGTCTCCATCCCTTGCAGTTGTTTGAAGGTGTTTAACGATGTTGTCAAAATCGTCGATATGTTTTGCAGAAGAGCCTTGGTCGATAAGTTTGTCGACGAGGTCTTGAGCCGAGACACGTTGTTGTTCTGCTTCAGAGTCTCGTACGAAATATATGTGCGGGACAATAATTTCATCTGCAGAAGAAAAACTTTGAGCGAATTGCTCAAGTAAGAACCGTGTTCTGCTGTGCTGGTGAGGTTGAAAAACGCAAAATAGTCTTTTTGGTAATTCAGCTGAACGAAGAGCACGAAGAGTCATCTCAATTTCCGTTGGGTGATGTCCGTAATCATCGTACACAATGGCTTTGCCACCATCGTTACAGCTGAGGTGGCCAAGTTTTTGAAGGCGTCGATCAACACCTTCAAATTCTTCAAGTGGCGCAGTAATAGATTCCCAATCAACTCCCAGATTTGCTGCTAGGATTGCTGCAGCTGCAGCATTAAGCGCATTGTGTGACCCGGGCATGCCGTTTGTCCACTGGATAGTCCACATGCCATCTCGAAGTATTCCAACCCTACGAACACTCGGATCAAACACCACTTGATAATCAGCTTCAGGATGAAAA
Organism: Planctomycetota bacterium; assembly: GCA_014381555.1. Taxonomy (GTDB): domain Bacteria; phylum Planctomycetota; class Phycisphaerae; order Phycisphaerales; family SM1A02. The sequence continues at coordinate 13,057 of JACNLO010000040.1, forward strand.
CCAAACGTTTCTACTTTGCACCGTAATCCCGGGGTGACTATATTTCGATGTGCTCCATCATGTGCAATCAATAGAAAACCCTGATCTTCTGAAGGTGGGATACGCATTGCAAATTTTCTAAATGATTCGATGATTGCATCTAGTGAAGAGTAATAATCAAGATGGTCTTCTTCGATGTTATTGATAAGACCAATCGTTGGAACATGATCGTGGAAAGAGCGATTAAATTCACATGATTCACTTACTAGAACACCACATTTTCCCTCTAATGGCCCTTGCGGAATCTTTGAAGAACCTACTCGGCTTGACCCACCAATTTGGGAGCAGTTCGCGCCAACAATGAAACTTGGGTCAAATCCGGCTTTGAGAAGAATTGCACTGAGCATGGAGACCGTTGTAGATTTTCCATGTGTTCCTGCGATGCAAACGCCAGTGTGTTGAGATTGTACAAAACCAAGCATTTGTGCATACGTTAGAACAGGTATGCCAAGTTCATCTCCCCTGAGTATTTCTGGATGATCAGGAGGTACTGCAGCTGAATGGACAATAATGTCAATATCTTGCGTAATAGTACTTCCATCTTGGAGAATCGAGGTTGGAATTCCATCATGAATTAACGCTTCGGTAACGTGTGAATTTACAGCATCTGTTCCAACAACCTCACTCCCAAGATTGCACAGAAGGCGGGCTAGCCCATTCATGCCACACCCCCCAATTCCAACAAGGTGAAAGTGCTTCTGACTCAATGTTTCGGTTGTGAGTAGAGGAGTGGGTTGAGGAGCCATTCGTAGATTCTATCGCCGTGATTGAATAAAGGTCTTGAACTTGGGAGTTTCAATGTACAATTAACAACAACATGACAGACTTACATGCTCAAATATTAATCGTTGACGATGAGCCAGATCACGCAGAGGTGATGGCAGAATCGTTACGTCGTCAGGGACACGTCTGCACAATCGTGGATGGGTTTGAGAGTGCTCGTGATGAGTTAACTATGGGTAGTTTTGATGTAGTCGTGACAGATATGGTGATGGAAGAAGAGCGTTCTGGGCTTGAGGTACTTGAGTTTACAAAGGCACATCAAGATGACGCGGCAACAATTGTTGTGACCGCTCATGGTGATATTCCAACTGCGAAGTCTGCTCTCCAAGGCGGAGCATATGATTTTATTGAAAAGCCACTTGATCTTGATGTCTTTAGAAATTTAGTAAATCGCGCTGCAGAAACAGTCATGCTTCGGCAACAAAACGAAAGTTTGCAGGGCCAGGTGGACTCAGCATTTGGTTTTGAGGGAATTATTGGCGATTCGCCTGGTATTCGTAAAGTCATCGAACTTATTCGCCAAGTTGCTCCGAGCAACTTGCCTGTTCTGATTACTGGTGAATCTGGTACTGGTAAAGAGCTCGTAGCGGCTGCGGTTCATAAACAATCAAAAAGAGCGAAGAAAAAATACGTTGCGTTCAATTGTGCTGGACAAAGCGAGTCTTTGCTTGAAGATCAACTCTTTGGTCATGTTCGTGGAGCATTTACTGGGGCTGATCGTGATAGGGAAGGCGTCTTTGAATATGCAAATGGCGGGACCCTATTTCTAGATGAAATAGGTGATATGCCACTTACTATGCAAGCGAAACTACTGCGAGTTCTTGAAACTGGGGATGTAGTTCGCTTGGGTCAAAATAGTGATAGATCAACAGATGTTCGATTTGTTTCTGCGACAAACCAAGATCTTAAAGCCCGTTGTGAGAGTGGTGAATTTCGCGAAGATTTATATTTTAGAATTAATGGGGCAGAACTAAACATCCCTCCACTTCGACAACGGCGAGAAGATATTCCTTTACTCGTGAACCATGCTCTTGGTAGGTATGCAGCAGATATGGATTGCGCTAGACCAACAATGTCTGAACCAGCCATGCTCCGCTTAGTAGCATACGATTGGCCTGGGAATGTTCGCGAGTTACTCAATGTTGTTCAGCGTATGGCTGTGATGATGAATGGGGACACGATTGAAATTTCGCAAGTTCCAGATGAAATTCGAAGTTCAGAGACTGATGATTCCTATGAAGTTGGAAGTCTCGCTGGCATTGGTCTCGATAAACTTGAGAAAGAAGCTATTCGGCAGACACTTGCTATGACAGGTGGAAATAGAGAGCAGACCTCAAACCTTTTAGGAATTGGGGAACGCACGTTGTATCGAAAATTGAAGGAATACGGAATTAAGTAATAACTCAGTTTTTTGAATCGACACAATACAGAAGAGAATAAACGCAGCAAAGCAATATACGACCCGCGGGATAGTTTTTTTAAGAGCGACTTGTTGCTACCGGATCGTACCAGTCGTAGGACTTACTTGAATTGAGGCTGTTGATTCGCCACATAGAAGTGTGATTTTTGCAGTTTGAGAAAAGTCTACTAGCCCGCCATTTTGGTTGAATGAAATCATGTTTTCAGACATGTTGCTTTGGATGACTATATCTGGAGCTGAAATTGCAGCGCCTTGGCCAAAAAATGTGACGAGGGCTTCATTTGTTGTGCTATCTTCAAGTGGAATTGCAGGAGTTGAAGTTCTTGCGATATGCCACCCCGCGCCCGTGTCGTCAACAACGAGTGAAATTGAATCGTCTGGAGTTGAGATTGCTAAGATTTGTGCATATTCGAGGTCGCTTACGAGTAATCGTCTTGCAATATCAAGTTGCAAAGCATCGTTGCTGCCAAGCATTGGCGCAGCAAGCGCACCCAATGTTGCAAGGATAGCAAGTGAAATCATTAATTCAATAAGAGAAAAACCATGATGTATCTTTCGTCGAATCATTAATCAACTACCTGTGCAAAAGTGGAATGGTTTGAGTGATTCATTTCACGTACAATTCTTTCCCAACGACGGGCATCAACCCCATACACAAGGAGCATGTAGATGACCTCATGAGGACGGTCAGTTGGTGTTGATTTCCAATCATAGAATCTGTGGTTGATCCCATTGCCTTGAGTATCATATTCAGAGAGTGATCGTTCGATTGAATCGATCAAATCTGGATTTAATTGAGTTAACTGTCGGAGTTCACTGAGCAATGACCCATCTTCGCTATACATTGGACTTTCTGTGTCGGCAAACCCTCCATTGTCAAGCAGTGGGTCGTAGAGAACTCTTGCTGCACCTCGAAGTAAAACAGTATTGCCCGCAATACGACCGCAGACCGTTGAAACTCCACCGAGTTCTATTTCACTTAAGGGGGCATAAAGTTCTGCCTTAATTGTTGATTGCCCTGATATTTCCCACTCACTGTCTTCATGTCCATACATTTGAACACGGCTTGGATCCATCCATGACCTAGATGATTGATTTGCATTTCCAATATAGCTTGTTTTAATTTCAACATCCCCACCAATGTGAAGAGTGAGAGTAGCATTATCTAAAAGTGTGATGCTACTATTATTCATCGTAAAATCTTCTTCCACAATGAGAATTACATCCCCACTAATTTCAATCGGGTCCATCGATGTTAGTGATAGTTCTTCGACTTCGTATGTGCCTTCTTGGATAGCGCGATAATTTGATTTCCTTCCTCGAAAATTTCTAAGTCCTGATGTAAACAAATCAGACCATCTATCGAGAGACGCGGAATCAAAATCTTCGTTATCGATATTAAGCGATTCAAATTCAGTTGGAGGAGGGGGGGGAGCGAGAAAAGGAAGTGAGTCAGTGAACTGCGAAGTCATCAATGAAGTTGCCGAAATCATTGAAGATGCTTCTTGGGGTGTGTAAAGTTCGAACTTCTGGTGCTGTGCGTTTGATCCCATCTGAATTGACATTGGGTTCGTAGCGAGTGTTCCAATTCGTAGTTGTTGCTCTACCGAATTAGGAGAAGCTACCCAATTTTGTACAGATGAAATACCAAGCATCGATATTTCTTCTTGAGCAAAGATTGCAAATTCACTGTAATCAACATCAAATTCATCGTCATTTGGAAAAATAGTCGCTGTTGCTTCAGTGATTTGGGTTTGCCCTTCGACAGTTGCGGATATTGATATTAAAACTTCAAAGGTTGATTCTGTAGGCGGCAATTCTGTTTCAGCATCTAGAACTGTGATGGTGATAGTTTCATCACCAAGTTGATGGTCTTGAAGAATCACGCCATCAATATGGCTAGTTCTCCAACTCGCATCTGTTTCTAGAATGGCCAACGCTAAGTCAAGACCAGACTCGGCAACAATGCGAGCTTTCGATGAAGAAGCAATATTTGCACTTATTGCAATGGAATTATCACGTGAACCAAAATATGCAACAGCCATTGCACCAGTTACAAGAACAGCAACCATGACAAGCATCATGGCTACACCACGTCTGGAAATTGCATTTGTGTTGTGTTGTTGAGAAAATTGGTTCACTGTTGCTCCAAAGGTGGTTGGTGAAGTCGTAGGGTTTCATCAATGACGGAATCATTTGTATTTCCATATGTTGACTCCAAGGAAAAACGAATACAAATGTGTGTGGCTTCAAATGGGTTACTGGTATCAATCCAAAAGTTACAAGAATTTATGGAATCTACTAGTGCGATGGAATCAATCCACCCGTTTGATTTGAATGAATCAAAAAGTGATGCATAATCTGTTAGGGAGTTACATTCAATATCTGATGCATCAATCATGGACTGTGACCATTCTTCTGGGAAGTTTACAAACTGGACCTTGAGTTCATGTGTTAGGTCATCGAATTGAATCCATCTAATTTCACTTGCATGCACGGTTTTGCTATCTCTACTATCTTCAAGCCAAAGTGTGATACTTGTATTGTCCTTATCAAGTATACATCTTGAAGGCGCAATGTATGCTCCCAATCGAATTTGAGTTGTTGCGACACGTATCGCAGATTGTCTCCCATCATCTTTTGAAGTAAGACTGTTTGTAGCGGCTGCCATCATTGATGCAATTGCAGCACCAATAATTGCAGTGATGCCAATTGCGAGTGACATTTCAAGTAATGATAATCCTCGACGCTTCATGATTGTGGCTCTGGGATAAAACGTTGTACTGAAATTAATGATTGTTCATCTTTGGTGAAGACAGTTACTGTGACTGTTCGCCCCATGATGTATACGCGGAGTGAATCTATGAACATATCAGTTTCAGCGATGGAAACCATGCGCCCAATAGCATCCCAATCTCCACCGATTAGAATCCCCGTTGGATCTGTAATTGTTCCGACTTCTTCTCTATAATCATGCCAAGAATCAATTGTTTCCCATGATTCTCTAGAAATTTGAGAGAGGAGAGACTCAGCTGCCACGCTAGCGATAATTGTTTTTCTTGCTTCAAGAGATTGCGATTGCCCGGCGACAATTGCAGAACTTATAGTCGCGAATGAGAATGTTAATATTCCAACAGCAATCATGACTTCAAGAAGCGCTATCCCTCGGCGGGAATTTCGGTGTTGTACTTTACGCAGATGCATCGTATTACACAAATCGAATGACCAAATGCTCCACTCTTATCTCGTTATCTGTAAAAGAGAAAATGGCGCGTCTACGTTCATACAGTTAGTAAGGATGACCCATCTTGCCAACCCTATTGGTCCGATAACATTGTTGTGAAAAGTAGCCCTAATTTCTGAATTAGAGGAGTATTGTTACTCTGTTGATGAAATATCCTATTTCGTAAGCCAAAGCAATTGCAATGTTTGGCATTGAGACCATAATGCCACCTTATGCCGTGGCGCTTTTACCGGTACATGCTTTTCGACGTGCTGCGGCAATTCGCCATCGCAGCAGTCATCCTTGTTATTGTCATCGCCTTTGGCGCGGCAATCAAACCCTTATCAAGTGACAGTTTGTTAACTGGCTGGGATACGATGAAATATTTGTTTCTCGCAATTATTCCGATGCTTCAATTCGCAATCCCTTTTGCAGGAGCGTTTGCAGTAACGATTAGTTTGCATAGGATGGCTCAAGATAACGAATTTATTGCGATGGCTGTAAGCGGTCAATCGTATATTCGTTTACTTGCACCAATGTTATTGTTTGGAGTTGTGCTAACGCTAAGTGTCGCAGTATTGTCCCAGTCAATTATTCCAACATTTATTGGAAAAATGGCACAAACAATGACGGCAGATTTGCCAAAGTTACTCGCAAATTCAATCAAACAGCACAACCCATTTGTTCAGGGAGATTTAGTTATTTGGGCAGAAGATATCTATTTAGATGAGAACAATGCTGATGAACGAATGGCGCTAGATCATGTTGCCGTTGCACGAGTTCAGCCAGATGGAAAAGCAAAGATGTATCTAACAGCAGCTATTGCGGTAGTCGATGTTCATCGAAAAGATAATCAGACTTCACTCTTTGTAGAAACTCGTGACACTACACAATGGACAAGGGGAGAGGGTGGCTCTGGAGTTCTTCGAGGTGCACGTGAGGGACACCTTACTCAAGCAATTGATCTTCCATCGTTGACAAAGCAAAGACTTTCGGCGCTGACGAGAACTGAATTGCTTTACCTTCTGGATCACCCTGCGGAATATCACTATGTCCAAAAAGCTATGGATCGTTTGAAGTTGGCGATTGTCCGAAATGAATTTCTTGCTGAATTGAAAAGCACATTAAATGCAGACGGCTCGTTAACATGTGTTTCCATAGAGGGAGGCCGCCGATTCATTATTACCTCGAATGGAATAAGAGGTACCACGTTCATCCCTCCAATTTCTGTAGAAACAATTCGCGAGACTGGCGAAATAAGTACGCTGAATCCAAAGAACGCAACATTGATATTAGATTGTTCCGATTCCGGATTTATCGAATCAGTCACATTGCGTATGCAAGATGTCACCGTTGGAGTAGGTAAAGTTGGAGAGAATCAACGGGGCGAATTGGTTGTTCCCTCATTAACTGTGCAGAACATTCTCGTCCCGTCATTAGAGAAGGAATTATCACCAGAGAATTTGTTGGATGTTGCAGACGCTTCTAAGATTTCTGGAATTAATTCAATGGCAGATAATCTTCGGACACATATTTCAGCATTGGACGACCATGTTGCAGGAAGAATTGGTCAACGCTGGGCAGTTAGTTTTCTTCCTCTTCTTGCAATTTTGCTAGGGAGTTTGCTAGCGATTCGTCATTCAACTTTGATGCCACTAAGCGTGTATGCAAAAGTGTTCATCCCAACTGTGACAGCCCTGCTGTTAATTTTCTCTGGTGGTCAGATGATTCGAGATGCAAATTTGCTTGGTGGTTATTCTGTTATGTGGATAGGGAATGCTGCTTTAGTTTGCCTTATTTTGTTCAATTGGCTGAGATTGCGGGTAACTTGAAGTGAGAAAATTGACACTGTACATAATGAAGAGAATGGTATTCAACTTTGTTGTCCTCTTTACACTCTTCTTTTTACTTGGAGCAGTAATTGACATTATTGTGAATCTTGATGAATTTCACAAAATTGCAGAAGTTACTTCTGAAGATGGAGATTTCCTCGCACAAGTACTTGCACTCCTAAGAGTTGCGATTGGGTTTGAAGGCCCTCGATTGTTCCAAGTTTTTTCATACTTGCATGGCGTGATAGCAGTTGGAGCAATGGGTTTCACAGCAGCAAATATGTTACGGTCGCGTGAATTTGTTGCGATCATGGCTGCAGGAATAAGTCTTCGGCGAATTTCGTTTCCGTTCCTATATGTGATGGTCGGCATCAGTGTTTTGGCTCTCTTGAATCAAGAATATATGTTGCCAAGAGTCGCGCCATTGTTGTTGAGGAACCACCAGGAATCGGGTGGAAAAACTGTTTCCTCGTTTTCGATTCCGTTTACACCAGATCAAAGCGGGGCATTACTTCTTTCGCCATCCCTTAACCCAGAAACAGGTGTTATGGAAGAACCATCGTTCCTTGAGCGAGATGAAAAGGGACGGATGATTCGACAAGTACGGGCATCAAGTGCAAAGTGGGATTCAAAAACAAATGCAGGTTGGATTCTTGAGGAGGGGCTGGTAGTTCTTATTTCGTTTGATGAGTCAACTGGTCAAGCAACAACTTCCATGCCATTGGAGGTTGAATTTTATGAAACGGAATTGTCACCATATATTCTGACTCTACATAGATACGGCCAATATGTTGGGATGCTTGGTATGTCACAGTTAAACAACATGCTCAATGCTGCAGGTTCATTTGACGAACCAATGCTCAGACGGCATTGGTATTCTCGGTTTGCTTCGATTGCATTGAATGTTTTAGCCATGATGATTGTAATTCCTTTCTTCGTTACGAAAAACGCGGTTGTTGTTTCAAGACAAGCGATTAAGTGTGGTGGGATTGTGTTGACAATATTGTTTGGTGGAATGGTGGCGATGCTTATGCCTTTGGAAGGAATCCCCGCAGTAGTGAGCGTGTTCCTCCCAGCAATAGTACTTATTCCAATTGCATTATTTCGAGAGATTACGATTCAAACTTGACGTTCGTTGCAAATCAAGATCGATGATATCTACACGAGTTCTTTGGATGTAGGATTTTGCAAGATTTTCCATAAGAAATCGCTCTTGAGCAAAAATAGCGAGACGACGCATCTCTGGCTCAACTTCATCGAATACAACATTTGATGAAGTTGGTTCATCTGTTACTTCAAGGATAACCCATCGATCTCCAATAAAAATAGGGTCAGAGATTGTATTCAACTCTAAAGTTGAAATAGCTTCTCGGATTGGTGATGGCCAAGTTGGGTCAGAGGTAGAAATTGGATTTACTCTGCCACCTCTGCTAGCACTCGAATCGATGGACTTCTCAATTGCAAGATCGGCGAAAGATATTCCGCGTTTTAAATCAGAGAGAACATCGTTTGCTTCATCAAGTGTTGAAATAACAATAAGACGTGTCGGGTATGCTGGACCATGTACGATTGAAAACATCCTCTGAACCGCTTGAGAAGTTATATCGACTTGGTTTTGAACAAGTTTTCGAAGAGCAGCATTTCTCCAAAGAAGTTGAGACTTTCTGTAGTTTCCAAAGCCCCTAGCTTTCAAAATGTTGTCAAATTCATTTTCACTTAGATTAGATGAAACAATCGAGAGGTTCTGCTCCTCTATTTGAATATCTTTTGGAAGAATTTTTACCCCTTCATTTTTCAACTCAGCAATGATCGCAATTTTCAGAATGTAATCTTCAAGAATCTCTTGACCACCGAGTTCGATGAGAGATGGCCAAAGATCTTCTTGTCGAATCGCAGTTGTGTCGATAATTGCAACGATTGGAGATTTTAATATTTTGGGTGTAGTTGTTTTTGCAATAGTGTACTGTTTTTGTTTTTGGCACCCCAAAAGAGCACAAATGGCACATAACAGGATGGTGGTTTTCAAGGTTACAGTGGTTTTGAATATCATTACAAAGCAAAGGATACTCGTCTGCCCGATTTGTGGGGAGACTCAGAACGAAACTTCGGTATGTAGAGTGTGTAGCAACTCACTCGATGTGGGTGGCTTATTGTTTGCTGAGGGTGGAATAGGTCCTTGGTGGATAAGGGATGAAGATTGTCCCTTTCTCCCAGGAATGACATATGACTCCTTCGCTGAGATGGCCAAAAATGGCTAAATTGAACGTCATACGATTATCAGGGGACCAACGACTCGACAACTTTGGAAGGTGGCAAGAAGGGTGCTTGGGATTTCTCACCTCTTATGGAGGTGCCGCAGTTGTGGGGGAGCATGTTGCACAAAAAGACCGCAGATGTGGATCATGCGATGTTGCATTTTTGTCCTATCGTGATTGAAATAATCTTGGAGTTGATATTGCAAGACCATCTGAGGGAAAAGTAGACGGGATGTCGTCATTTCTCTCTGATACATCAATTATTGATACGTAGTCAACGCCATTGCCTTTACCAAAAGCTACAGAATCATCGAGCAAAAGTAAGGACGATTCCGTTGGCTCTCCACAATTACATGCTTTGCAGAGAAGAATCCAACAGTCGTACAGGCAATACGAATCCTTTCTGTCTTTTTGGTAATAAGTACCATTGCACTTATTATCGCAATTGTGATGTTGTCGTATTGAGAGTTATTACCGGACTTTTATGCTTCTCTGCAATGAGATTATTGAAAGTTACCTCATACTGCCGATGGCATGTCGACCGCATTGTTTTGCGACGTACTGGTAGCGTGGTTTCTACCTGTATGACCTCGGACAGGATGTCGCCCGCTAGTGGAGTGGGACACCGAAGGATGCATAGAACCACACAAGGATTGCCATGGGAATGCAAGTACAAACGACTCGCTTCGGCACCGTAGAGGTTGATGACAACCGAATTATAGAGTTTCCGTCTGGATTGTTGGGATTCTCAAGTTACACACAGTACGCATTGTTACAACCAGACAATGATGGCTTGTTCTTTTGGTTGCAATCAACAGAGGCGGCAGAGTTGGCTTTCGTTGTAACAGACCCATCGACTTGGGTGCCTGATTACCAAGCAACAGTTCGTAAAGAACAGATGAGCGCTCTTGAACTCGAAACATTAGAATCAGCACAAACATTTGTCATAGTAAATAAATATGACCAAACATTGACAGTGAATTTACAGGGGCCAATTATCGTGAACTTAGCGAACCATCATGCGATTCAACTTGTACTCGCAGATAAACGGTGGACAACAAGGCACGAAATCGTTCGACTTTCAGCCCAGGAACGGTTGACTGCATAGTTTTTTTGATACACACTCACCTAAGGATGGGTGAGTACGTCGCAAACATTGCGACGCACCTTGAGGAAGGATTCGATCATGCTAGTGTTATCACGCCATAAGGACGAAACAATTATGATTGGCGACGACATTGAATTAACAATCGTGGACATCCGTGGTGACAAGGTACGGGTTGGTATTAAAGCGCCATCCTCAATACCTGTTCATCGTAAGGAGGTTTATGATGCGATTCGACAAGAGAATGAAGGCGCTTCGACCTTCAACAAAGCAGACTTGCATCAAGTCAAAACTCCAAGAATTGCAACTCTATAAAAGGGTAACTTTCTGCGGATAACTAATCAGAAGGCGTTTCGGGTGAGTTTTTTACCATATTCGACGCCGGGTTGATTATATGGGTTTACCTGAAGCAATCTTCCCGCAATGGCAACTGTATCTTGCCATAGTGCAATGAATTGTCCTATATAAAAGGGTGAAAGATTGGGGAGCGTTAGGGTCCAAGTTCCTTGCCTAGCATCTTGAACAGCACGCTCTGTAGCAATCTGTTCCGCTGAAAGAAGTGACCCTAGAGTTTCTCCACAGAGCCATGCTTGAGATGTACCTAGTGATTTGTTCCCCAGTGGAATCTCAGGTAGTTGTTGAACAGTAAGGAATCCAATAATCTTATCTGCAGGACCTTCCCTCCAGAGTTGAAGCATGCTGTGCTGGTCGGTTGCACCTATGGCTGCAATTGGAGTCGGACCAACTCTATTTCCGTGAATATCTATTTTTCCAAGAGATTCCGCCCAAAGTTGTACATACCAATGTGCAAATTGTATAAGTTTATTGCAATATGGCATCATGACATGGATTGAACGCCCATCGTTAATCGCAGACACAAGACCATCGGCAAGTTCTGCTGCAGGGTTATTTTTTAATTGCATGCATGTATCATCCATTTTCTCTGCTCCACGGAGAAGTTCTTGGATGTCAACACCGCACATAGCTACAGGGAATAAACCAACCGGAGATAGCGCGCTAAACCTTCCACCTACACCGTCCGGAACTGGCAGACAATCCCACCCATGTTTACTTGCATGTTCTCGAAGTGAGCCTTTCTCTCCTGTGATTGCTACGTAAGTTGCATCAGGAAGTGCTGCTTGGGTGGCCATACATAGAGCAGATATTTCTGGAGTTTCTCCAGACTTTGAAATGACAGTAACAACTGTACTCGACAAATCTGGATCGTTTGCTTGGATTAGTTTAATTGTGTCTTGGAATGTTGTTGGGTCAATATTGTCTAGTACGAAGAATGCTGGTGAATCTTCACAACAAAGAGCGCTATGCAGTGCACGTGTGCCTAGAGCGGATCCTCCTATCCCTATTACGAGTAGATTTTTGCAGGGAAGTAATGATTGAACAAGAGCAGTAATATCTTGAAGATGAACATCTTGCATTGGACTTCGCCAGAGGTTACGCCAACGTTCGTCACCTTTTCCAGCTTCTGCGTTTGCTTCTGAAATACATTCTTCAATATGTGAAGAACGCTCATGCGAAATATGTAAAGTTAGTTCGATGTTCTCCATACGAATTTAATTGAGCGCTTGTTCTAAATCTTTAATGAGATCATCGCAATCCTCAATTCCGACGCTGAGACGGACGAGACCGTCATCTATACCTAAGTCATCCCTCATCTCAGTGGGAACAGAGGCGTGGGTCATAATTGCAGGATGTTCAACGAGAGATTCAACGCCTCCTAGTGATTCAGCGAGAGAGAATATTTGTAGTTTTTCTAGAAAAACTTTGGACCTGTCTTCACCGCCTTTAACGATGCACGTAATCATGCCTCCGCCAACAGGGACATCATCAATACGCATTTGCTTCTGTGCAATGGTGTATTGAGGATGAGAAGGTAAACCAGGGTAAATAACTCGTTCAATTTCATCATGCGATTCTAGCCAAGTTGCAATTTTCATAGCACTTGAGCAATGCCGCCTCATCCTAAGCGACAGAGTTTTAACTCCTCGCAACACGAGGTATGAATCAAATGGGGAAAGAATTGGTCCAGCTGAGTTGTGGACAAATCGAATTCGTTCTGCAAGCGTTTCGTTCCCTGTGACAAGAATTCCTGAGACGACATCACTATGGCCGCCAAGGTATTTTGTTGCGGAGTGCATGACAATATCAAACCCAAGTTCGAGTGGGTGTTGTAGAGCTGGTGTTGCAAATGTGTTATCGCAAGCCAAAAGTATGCCTCGATTTTTGGCAATAGAAACAACACCTTCAAGATCAACAAGTTTTAACATTGGGTTGGTTGGAGTTTCAATCCAAATCAACTTTGTCTTGTCAGTGATTGATTGTTCGAGTGCTTCGAGATTCGTTAAATCGATAAACGAAAAGTCCAGTCCCGATGAACGTCGTTTCACTTTGTTGAACAATCTGTTTGTGCCGCCATATAAATCATCCATCGCAATGACATGATCGCCACTATCTAGGAGATCGAGCGTTGATGAAACAGCGGCCATCCCACTTGAAAAAGCAAAACCGCCAAATGAAGCATCTTGTTCTTTTGTAAGTGTCGAACCCTCAAGTCGAGCAATGCATCTTTCAAGAGCATATCGAGTCGGATTGTGGCTTCGGGTATATTCAAAACCTTTATGTACGCCAGGGGATTCTTGGACATACGTTGATGATAGGAAGATTGGAGGCATAACTGCACCGGTTATCTCCTCATACGATTGCCCTGCGTGGATTACTTTTGAATCAAAGTGTATATCGGTATTCAACGTGGTAACTGCTTTCGAAGATGGTTAATTAGATCAATTTTAGTGATGAGCCCAAGGAAGTGGTCGTTATCAAAAACAATTGCAATTTTATCTTCGGCAAAGAGAGGCATCAATTCGTCGATGCTTGAATCTGCTGAAAGTGTGGACAACTCTCGAGTCATAAACTCGCTTACAGGTTTCTTGAAATTAGTTTCATCTTTTGTGACGGCGAGTAAGATGTCGCTTTCGTCCAAAATGCCAGAGACTTGCCCGTCATTATCTAGCACTGCTAATTGGCTGATGTCATACAGCCGCATATTTTTAATTGCTTGAATTACTGGCATAGATTCAGTAAGCGTAAAGTCCTCACTGGTTTCATGTCTGCGTGAGATGAGATCTCTTAAATCACCGTGGCGATCACGATTGATAAATCCTTGGTCAAGCATCCAGTAGTCATTGAACATTTTCCCAAGATATTTTGAACCATGATCACACGCAAAAGTCACGACTCGTTTTGGTTCTTTCTGTTCACTGCACCAACGAAGGGCAGTTGCCACAAGTGTACCTGTTGAGGACCCGACGAGTACTCCTTCTTTTTTGAGTAAATCTCGAGAAACATCGAATGTTTCCTTATCACTTATTGAGTAAGCTTTTGTGACAAGATCAAGATCTGTAATGGATGGCACGAAATCTTCTCCAATTCCCTCAACAAGCCAAGATCCTGCTTGAACATGCTTGCCTTCGTTGACAAGAGGAGTTAACACAGAACCGTCTGGATCTGCAAGAATGATTTCTACGTCTGGGTTTTGCTCTTTGATGTAACGCCCGACACCAGAAATTGTTCCTCCAGAGCCGACACCGATAACAATGGCATCTATATTTCCATCCATCTGCCGCCAGAGTTCAGGCGCTGTTGTTGTGTAGTGTGCTTCTACATTTGCTTCATTAGAAAACTGGTTTACGAAAAACCAACCGTTTTCATCAGCAATCCGCTTAGCGACATCTTGGTAGTATTCCGGATGACCCTTTTCAACATCGCTGCGAGCCATGATGACTTGTGCCCCCATAGCACGGAGGTGCGCGATCTTGCTCTCGCTCATCTTATCTGGAACAACGACGGTGATTTCGTACCCTTTTTGTGAGGCAACAAGAGCGAGTGCGATTCCGGTATTGCCTGCAGTGGCCTCAATGATTCGGACACCCTTTTTCAAATGTCCCTCACGTTCTGCCTTTGCAATCATAGTGAGCGCGATTCGATCCTTAATCGATTGTCCAGGATTTTGAGACTCCATCTTGAGATAGAGTTCGCACAAACCGGTGTTAAGCGAATGCATTTTGAGCATTGGCGTATTACCAACCAAGTCCAGAACTGAGTCGACAACGAGAAGTGTTTCTTGGGAAAGGTCTTGCATATGTGCAGTGTACTGCTTTTAGTTATGGTTGCTGAAACAGGTCTGGCCCTTGGTAGGAACGTCATGGAACCACACATATAAATAGAGGGTCACGCCTTAGGCGTGACCCTCTGATAAGGAAAAACTTATTGAAATTATCGAGTGATTTTGTCTCGACCTTTTACGCCGAACTTGGTGTGCGTATGCCCTGACCATTTCAATGGTGATCCGCCAGACTGTATTTCGGATGTAGTATCGGCAAAGTATTCGCCAGCACCGTTATCGAAGCCATATGCGGCCATGTTTGAACTTTCTAGATAGAGTCCAAGGACATCACCCGGCGGGTTGTCTTGTTTTGACCTACCACTATCAATGATGAAGTCGTTAACGCTGTATGTTTTAGAACTTCCATCAGCGAAAACAGTCACAGGTTCCGAGTCTGGGTGTGCATTAAAGTGTGTTGGCTCGCAACCGTCATAGCACCCTGTGCCATCTAGGAACCAGGTTCCTGAGAACCGACGTCCACACTCGTTACCAGAGTTATTTTGTAGCCAGTGGTGTTCCATTAGCCAAGATTTATGTGATGGGTATCTCGTTTGATCGATTGAAGGAGGTTTAAAACCTCGTGGTATGTTCATAGGATCTGTTGGGGTTTGATCTGCAAAGATATTCCACTGATAGACAGCTGGGTGATACATCATTCCTGGAGCCATCGTGTAACTAGATGGAATCGCAAGTAAGTTTGATTTGATTGGTGCTCCTCCACCTATCATTTCAGTTGTTGGGCAATAGGAACCAGTCATGTCGTCACAATCTTCAATTGCTTTTAGAGGAACAGTATCTTTTGGTGCGAAGTATGCGCTATGGAGGGTATCACCTTCCATATATTCTGCGACTTGAAGTGCGTTTGGATATCTCCAAACTCCATACCCAGTTTTTCCATTACTACTGGTTGTTAGACCAGTTTTGAAACAATATGGAGCGACACCACCAGTTTCACTTCCATACCATCCATCTGTACTGATGAACCAAATAACACCGCCAGTATCATCACCGTATGAACCTAAACTGATACCAAGAGGATAAGCAAGACCTCCTGAAAGTGCGCTGATTGCTTGACCAATTGACATCCCAGTGCGGTCGCCACTGGAAAGGTTGTCGGGTGCAGTAGTGAAGTTGCGATCGTTGTGGTCCGATGCGTATGTTTGCAACGAAATCATAACTTGGTGAATATTAGATTTTGATTGTGTTACTTGGGCAGTTTCACGTGCTTTTTGAACAGCGGGCACCAAGATTCCGACGAGTAGGGCGATAATCGAAATTACCACGAGCAACTCGACAATCGTGAAGCCTAATGAGTGTTGCTTGTTTTTCATGTGCGTTTTTCCTTCATGCATTTACATTACATACGCTTGACACAAGATCGCGGGTGCATAAACCATTGATCTTCTTAAAAATTAGGCAGAATTTTCACGCTACCTAGCTGTTCGCAGGTTAATAGACATGAGGTCGAAGCCTGCGGTTTACAACGGACAACATACGTCCGCTCGACCAAGTATATCATTGATGGAAAAGTCTTGTTTGCCAAGTGAAAAGTTACTAAAAAACGCAGTTATTTGACATTCCTGCCCAAAAAAAGTGAAAAATCATGAATCTTTGGGCGATTTCACTTGATTGAGACCAGAAGATGTGATTTTTCGCCCTTGCCTGGTTCGTGCTAGAAAGCCAACTTGTAGCAAATATGGCTCTACTACATCTTGCAATGTGCCTGCATCTTCACCCATTGTGGCGGCGATTGCTTCAACCCCAACTGGGCCGCCTTCGTAAATACCTGCAAGAGTTTCAAGATATGTTCGATCAAGAGCATCTAGACCGACTGCATCGATTCCCTCAAGTTTGAGTGCCTGGTCCACGATGGAAGGACTTATCACATTCTCGCAACGAACTTGGGAAAAATCTCTAACCCGACGTAACAAACGTAAGGCGATGCGTGGCGTGCCACGACTCCTTGATGCGATGCAGTGTAATGATTCATCATCAATGGTTTCCATATGTAGTTTCAAGGTTGCTTGCTTTAATATTGCAGTAAGTTCTTCGCATTCGTAAAAACGAATGTTGTGTACGATTCCAAAGCGGCTTCGCAATGCTGCAGTAAGCAGCCCCGCACGTGTTGTTGCGCCTATTAAAGTAAATGGCTGGAGTGCATAAGTCACAACTCGAGCGTGCATGCCGGAGTCGAGCGTAAAATCAATTTTAAAATCTTCCATAGCAGGATAAATATATTCTTCCACTGCTGCAGGAAGTCGATGGATTTCATCTATAAATAAAACGTCGTTTGGTTCCATTCGGGTTAGAGTTCCAACTAAATCGCTACCCTTAGTAAGGGCTGGACCAGAAGTAACCCAGGCACGGGTGCCAAGTTCATTTGCAATAACATGTGCAAGTGTTGTTTTGCCTAATCCCGGAGGACCGTACAAGAGCACGTGCTCCATTGGATCATTGCGTTCTTTTGCTGCTTCTAATGCTACAGATAATCGCTCTCTAAGTTCAGCTTGACCTAAGTATTGATCAAGGGTTGATGGACGAATAGATTGGTAGACCTCGACATTGTTTGTTGGAATCTCTATGTCTTCAGATTGTTCGCTAGGTGAGATGATTCGTTCTCGTGCCATTTGTTTTTAGGGTAACAGGTGTACGCCGTGATGAGTGTCACGAGCACAGTTTAATTGCCTTCTTCATTTGTTCACATCTTTCTTCAACTCCTCCAGTTAATCCAATTGAAAAGCGGACGAGACCTGGTGAAATACCTGCTTGGCGTTGTACTTCTTCACTCATTTCACTTGAAGTTGAGGTTCCAGGGCAAGACATGAGTGTTTCAAAGTATCCGAGACTCACAGCCATATAGCCAAATTTAAACTTATTCTGTAGCACATCCATGAGTTTGTTCGCACGTTCAGCATCTCCCATGTCAATTGTAAAAAGTCCACCGTAGCCAAAATCTTTGTTTGCAATTTTTGTAAACAAGTTGTAATCAGGATGTTCAGGAAGGCCGGAATACATGACAACTTGTCCAAACTCTTGGAGTTGTTTTGCGAAGTACATCGCTCGGGCTGAATGTTCTTTCATCCTCGCTGCAAGGTGGGGGAGTCGAAGTGAGAGCCTGAATGCAACAATTGGATCCATCGTAGGACCCATGAGCATCAATGAACCAAGATGTAAATCCATGAGTTCCTCTAGGAAAGATTTACTACAACAGATGATTCCTGCTATAACATCAGACGCTCCACTTATAAATTTTGTAGCACTATGAATGACCACGTCAGCTCCATGTTGCATTGGGCTGATAATCATAGGGGTAAAAGTATTGTCTACAACTAGAATCGCATCATGATCATGTGCTATTTTTGCAAGAGATGAGATGTCTGCAGTTCGAAGAGTTGGGTTAGATAATGTTTCGGTGTACAAAACGGAAGCGCCATTTTTCATCGCATTTTCAACGCTTGCGAGATCTTGAATATCTACGAAAGTTGTTTCAACATTGCAATTTTTTGGGAGGTATTCGTCAAGCAAAGCCCAAGTTCCTCCATAGAGTGTGTTGGACGAAACAACCTTGCCACCGCCGCCACATCGTTGCATGATGACTGCTGCAATAGCTGACAGGCCACTCGCTGTACCATACCCAGTTTCAGCACCTTCCATTGCTGCTACCATTCTTCCAAGGACGAATACGGTAGGATTAAAGTGCCGACCATAAAGATAGCAACCACCAGTTGGCCCAAGCTGTCCAGAAAATATTTCAGGCATCAAGTCAGGTGTCATCACGGTGAAAGTTGTGCTTGCCTCGATTGACATATTGACGCCACCATGTTCACCAAATTCATGCCTAGCATCAGCCATTGCTTGCTGTGGATCAAACGTTCGGTTTGTCATTTGGAAGAACTCCTTGCCTGAATCAGGTCGTTGTATGAAAACGTAAGTTTGTGATTATTAGTAATCATAGATGCAAATTCTTGAGAAAAATCTTTCCTCCAACCCTTGGAAAGGGGTGAATGTTGTAATTGGGTTCCTTCGCGGAGCGCTAGATACCAATCAGTAAATGATGGTCTATTAGTGACAAGGGCTGCTGAAAGACTGTTGCCTATGCACCAAGCATTGAACAAAGACCAAGCGCCATCAAGTTCTTGTCGTACGACA
The DNA here is from genome assembly GCA_014381555.1 of Planctomycetota bacterium. Classification (GTDB taxonomy): domain Bacteria; phylum Planctomycetota; class Phycisphaerae; order Phycisphaerales; family SM1A02. The sequence goes on from JACNLO010000040.1 coordinate 32,043, forward strand.
GGATCTTTTTCAATTGGATTTGGTTTTCTCAATGTAACCGGTTCCACTGAGGGTGCATCTTCGATTGCCCTGAGGATTTGATTGCCATATTTGTTCGCCATGTTTTTTGGAAACCCGCGCATCGAAACGAGCTGTTGAACAGTTTCAACAGGTTTTTTACCAAGTGAAAGAATACATTCGGGAGGAATAATTGCTCGAGTTGGTAGGTTTCGAGTAATTGCTATTTCTTCTCGTAGTGATGCAATAGCTTGGATTCGTTGCAATTCTTTCTTGCGAGGATGTTTATTTCTACAAATTCTCTTTACGATATTTTGTAAATTGAATTCGTAGCAATCCATAGTTGTGTATTTTGAAAACTCTTCTGCTGCCCAGTCATTTCGTCCCAGCGAGTCCAGCCGCTTTTTGAGAAAATCGTGAACCGAGAGCAAGTATCGGACATCATCTGCAGCGTAGGTTCGTTGTCTTTCAGAAAGTGGTCTTGCATCCCATTGAGAGAATGTAAAGTGCCCACCCACATCATGGTTCAGTGCTATTGAGATAATTTTCGTGAGTGAAAGTGGCCAAGGATATCCAACAAGACCTGCTGCAAGCTGAGTATCGAAAATTGATGATGGAGGTTTACCGAGATGGCGAGCAACTGGTTCTAGATCTTGTGAACCTGAATGCAATAGAACAGTTACTTCAGGGTCACTGATGAGGCTGTATAGTGGTGTGAGATCCTTGATTTTAAATGGGTCAATAAGTGCTACGGTTTTAGTTGTTGCAACCTGAATCAAGCATGTGAATGGGTAGTAGGATTCTTCCCCAATAAACTCGGTGTCAAAGGCAAATATGCCCGTCTCTTTTAGCTCGTCACAAAGATTAAGAAAAGAGGGCTCCTCTTCAATCCATAGTGCATCTTCTGTAGGGACCAGAGGGTCTCCTTGCAGAATTGGCGTACATATAGATTCAGCATGGGACTGATTATGGCTCTGTTGCCGATGTTTTCGTCGATGTGATGGACCGTTTCCCATGCGTGTTCATTCTAGCAAAGGGAGAATGGAACCGTTTGTATTGTTTTAACGAATCTCATAGGCAAGAGAAGGTGCCCCCTAGTTTCTGGAGGGGAGAAACTAGGCAGGTAAAAAAAGGGAGTGTCGTGAATCTCACGGCACTCCCTGTTTGATTTTTGAAATTTGGAATGGCGTTTAGAAGCCCATATCATCCATTCCACCAGTTTGTGGTGAAGGTTTACTTTCCTTGATATCAGTGATGGCACAATCGGTTGTGAGTAACAAACCACTGATGCTCGATGCATTTTGAAGAGCGACGCGTTCTACTTTTGTTGGCACGATGACGCCCGCTTTAATGAGGTCTTCGTAATTTCCAGTTAAACCGTTGAACCCAAAGTTGTCATCAGTTGAATCTTCAACCTTTTGACACACAATTGACCCGTCAAGCCCGCAATTTTCTGCAATTTGGCGGATTGGAGCAGTAACTGCACGACCAAGAATGTCGATACCGAGTTTTTCGTCGCCCTTAGCTTTCTTTCGTGCTTTTTCAAGCGCTCGACGTGCTCGAATTACCGAAACACCTCCTCCTGGAAGAATGCCTTCTTCGACGGCAGCACGACAAGCATGAAGCGCGTCTTCAACTCGCGCTTTCTTCTCTTTCATTTCGACTTCGGTTGCAGCACCGACGTTGATTTGTGCAACGCCGCCAGCTAATTTTGCGAGTCGTTCTTGCAATTTTTCGGCATCGTAGTCAGAGGAAGTATTGTCAATTTGCGCTCGGATTTGATCAATTCGACCTTTGATATCAGATGACTTTCCGCCACCTTCAATAATAGTTGTTGCATCTTTTTCAACTGCAACTTTCTTCGCTTTTCCGAGTTGTGAAAGTTCCATAGCTTCCAAATTCATCCCTAGTTCTTCCATGACTGGCTCGCCACCCGTAAGAATGGCAATATCTTGAAGCATAGCTTTTCGTCGGTCACCAAAACCAGGTGCTTTTACCGCACAAACTTTGATGGTGCCTCGAAGTTTATTCACAACAAGAGTCGCTAGAGCTTCAGCGTCGACATCTTCAGCGATGAGAAGCAGGGCTTTACCAGTTTCAGCAACTTTACCTAAGATTGGGAGTAGGTCTTTGGCAGTACTAATTTTCTTTTCGTGCACGAGTACGAAGCAATCATCAAGATTTACATTCATCGTAGTTGTGTCTGTTACGAAGTGAGGACTTAGATATCCCTTGTCGAATTGCATTCCCTCAACAAGTTCGACATCAGTTTCAAGAGATTGACCTTCTTCGACAGTAATGACACCATCTTTGCCAACCTTATCCATTGCTTTTGCAATGATTTTTCCAATTTCGGAATCTTGATTTGCTGCACATGTTCCGACTTGAGCAATCTCACTAGAATTTTGCACTTCGTTGGACATTGATTGAAGTTCAGAAACAATGGTAGCAACACCGATGTCAATACCACGTCGGACTTGATTGGCATGTGCTCCTGCAGTGATGTTTTTCAAGCCTTCTGTAAAAATTGACTCCGCGTAGATGGTCGCAGTTGTTGTCCCATCGCCAGCATCTTTAGAACATTTAGAGGCAACTTCTTTCACCATTTGCGCTCCCATGTTTTCCCACGCGTCTTCAAGTTCGATCTCTTTAGCAACAGTAACACCATCTTTAGTGATAGTTGGAGCACCGAATGATTTTTCAAGAACAACAACTCTTCCTGAAGGTCCAAGTGTAGTTTTTACAGCTTTTGCAAGTTTTTGAATTCCATGAAGCATTTTTTCACGAGCTTCAATGTCAAATGCAATTTGTTTTGCGGTCATAGTATTCTTCTTTCTGTTGGTTAGATGTCGTCACGAACTTGCCACGCGGCAGATACGTGAGAACTATCAATCCATATGTTATTTGCTTTAGTTTTAATGTGAATGCCCTGTGAACTTGTTAATTTTTCAACTTCACGAACGTCAATGACTTCAAGTTCATTATCTTTACCATAGAACATGATTGAAAGCTCTTTATTTGTTCCAACCATTTCGTTTAGGATTTCTAGCAGTGGTCCGCGTTCCATTGTGGTATACCTTTTGATTTAATCGATGATGCCGAGAATGTCATCCTCGGTCATTATTAAATATTCGTTGTTATCGATTTTGATTTCAGTACCAGCGTAAGAAGTGAACAACACACAATCACCCTTCTTAACGGTGAATGGGATTCGATTGCCCGTTTCAAGATTGAGTCTCCCATTGCCTACAGCAACAATTTTACCTTCTTTTGGTTTATCTTTAGCAGACTCGGGCAAGTAGATTCCACTTTCAGTTTGTTGTTGAGCTTCTGCTCTTTGGACAAGCAACTTGTCTCCTAGTGGTTTTACGTTCATTTGAATATTCCTTCTTTCCTAATTTTCCTGTTTTTCCTGTTGTAGCTGTGCTACATGTGGTGAGTTAACAATCTTTACGAGTTCCATCCTTGGAGTGGCCAACGGTCTGAATAATGCCTTTGAAGCACACGTTGCAATGCATCAAGCAGAGTTTCTATGAGTGCTGGTCGGTCAACCACTGTGAATGCTCCTTCTTGCAGAGAACGTGCCAAACTTCGAGCATTTTCTCGTACTGAAGCTTGCCTTGGCCTGATGACAATTGTAGGTGGTTGTGGTTGCAGCCTCCGAAGCAGTTGAAGTACCCGATCTCCGCTATGGCGAGCAGTGGGGGAACCATGCGAAAGAGGAAGAGCAAGGTCTACGATTGCTATGTGAATATCGCTCTTCTCGATTAATTCCACGGCTTCTTCGCCGTTTTTAGCCGTTAAACTGCGAATTCCAATTGGTCCTAACAACGCAGGAAGTTGCCTAATTGGTGAATCATCTCTCCATGAACTGCATGTCAAAAGGAGGTTGAGCCGCTCATGATTGGGAATGTTTGCAAAAGATTGGGAGGGAGGAACTGACATAGATACTCTCTTCCTGATGCAAATTTCATGCCTAGTCCACTTCGCTTTACACTGTCACTGAACAGTTAACGAGCATCAAATCTGCCGTCTTGGCAGTCTCCAGCGCCTATTGACCTCTGTGTCTACCTCTGAGGTCACCTCTGAGGTCACCTCTGAGGTCACCTCTGTGTACTCCTCTGTGTCTACCTCTGTGTCTACCTCTGAGGCAACCTCTGTGTCTACCTCTGAGGTAACCTCTGTGTCTACCTCTGAGGCAACCTCTGTGTCTACCTCTGAGGCAACCTCTGTGTCTACCTCTGAGGCAACCTCTGTGTCTACCTCTGAGGCAACCTCTGTGTCTACCTCTGAGGCAACCTCTGTGTCTACCTCTGAGGCAACCTCTGAGGTCATCATGGTACTATTCGCCGAATTATGGTTTATCAAACAAAAGCAACGTTGCTCTGCTCGATTCTTGCAGGGGATGAGAAAGAACGAACTTCAGTGGGCGAGACAATTACTGTTCAGGGGTGGGTTCGTTCTCGACGAGATTCCAAGGCAGGGCTATCCTTCATTCAAATTACTGACGGGAGTTGCTTTGATCTTTTACAGATAGTCGCGGATAAAGATTTGTCAAATTATGAATCTGAAGTTCTTCATATAACTACGGGTACGTCTGTAGTAATTACAGGTGAACTTGTTGAGTCACAGGGTAAGGGGCAGAGTGTAGAATTGCAGGCTACAGAAGTGAAAGTTGAGGGATTCGTTGAAGATCCTGATACTTATCCTGTTGCAGCAAAACGCCATACCTTCGAATATCTTCGAACTGTATCCCATTTACGAACTCGCACAAATACTTTTGCTGCAATTGCTCGTGTTCGAGATTGTTTATCTCAAGCGGTGCATCGTTATTTTCACAACAACAAATTTCTCTGGGTGCATACGCCGATTATTACTGCAAGCGATTGTGAGGGTGCGGGTGAAATGTTTAGGTGTTCAACCCTTGACCTTGTAAATACTCCGATGAACGAAAGTGGAGAAGTTGATTTCGATAAGGATTTCTTTGGAAAAGAAGCATTTCTAACTGTCTCTGGTCAGATTAATGTCGAAACGTATGCGTGCTCATTAAGTCGGGTGTATACATTTGGTCCAACGTTCCGCGCAGAAAATTCGAACACGTCAAGGCACCTTTCTGAATTTTGGATGATTGAACCAGAGATAGCTTTTGCGGATTTGAATGATGATGCGGATCTTGCAGAAGATTTCTTAAAAACAATTTTTACAGACCTGTTAAACGAACGCTCAGATGACATGAATTTTTTTCAACAACGAATTGACAAAGGTTGCATTGATCGACTCGAAAGTTTTGTAGCATCAAGCTTCGAACGGATGGAATACACCGACGCAATCTTGATTTTGGAGAAAGCCCAATCTTCTGGCACGAAATTTGACTATCCTGTTTCTTGGGGTTGTGATTTACAGTCAGAGCATGAACGGTGGCTCACCGAAGAACACGTTGGTCGGCCAGTGGTTTTGATGAACTATCCAAAAGACATTAAAGCGTTTTACATGCGACTAAATGATGATGAAAAAACAGTTGCGGCAATGGATGTGCTTGCCCCTGGAATTGGAGAGATTATTGGCGGATCGCAGCGTGAAGAGCGGCTTGATGTCCTAGATACACGACTGGCAGAGTGTGGACTTGAGCCCGAACCATACTGGTGGTATCGCGATTTACGGAAATATGGAACGGTTCCTCATGCTGGATTTGGTCTTGGATTTGAGCGAACAATTCTGTATGCAACGGGTATGGCAAATATCCGCGATGTTATTCCATTTTCTCGGGCTCCAAGGAATTGCGATTTTTAGAAATCAACGTCCAATAATAAGAATCGGATGATCTATATACCTGTTTATTCATAATAAAAAGGGTTTTTTGAAACCTAATTCTTGGTTTTGCCGAACATTGCATTAGACTATATTTCAAGAAGTAGACGGAGAAAGTCAATAATGTTTCGATATATCAGTTCAATTGTAGTCGTTATTTGCGCGTCATTCGCTGCATTTGGCGCTGGAAAACCAAACCACCAAACGGTGAATGCACCTCAAATCGACTTCGCTCTGACTTTGGGTGAACAAACGTTCGATCCACTTTTTGACAGTATTTCTATGCAGGATGGCTGGAACGTTATATCCGAGGATGGCAACGATCTCCGGCTCATTCAATTCGATGGCCCAATTCAAGAATCGTGGGTCGATACACTGATTGCTTCGGGTCTAACTCCTGTTCAGTATATTCATCCTTACACCTACATTACATGGGCAGATGCTCCGACCATTGACGGTGCAATTGATTTACCACATGTCAGGTGGACGGGAGATTTTGTCAACGGCTATCGAGTATTACCAAAATGGCGCTCTCTGAGCAATCAACCAATTGCGATGAAGCTTATGTTGTATCGCGGTGTTGATGTCCATCGCACTATTTCAAAACTCAGAGACCTTGGTGCAATTCGAATTGAACATCGACCGATGGATGCTCGTTTTGAAGTGATTAGTTTTATTGCAGCGGGTTCGAGTTTACTCGACTTCTCAACAATTCAGGGCGTGTACACCATTCAACCGAAGCCTACTGATGGTGGTCTTCGAAGTGAGATGAGTAACCAAGTGAATGCTGGAAATGTAGACGCTGGAAACATGGCGTATCCCGGCTACCAAGATTGGCTTGACATTGTTAATGTGACAGGCAACGGTGTCATTGTTGCAATCGTCGACGGAGGCACAGATGAAAATCACGTAGATCTTTCTGGGCAGTTTGTTGCATGTTCTGGTCAAAGTTGTGGTGGTAGTTCATCAAGTTCACACGGTACACATACCGCTGGAACCATTGGTGCAACTGGTGCAAGTGGCAGTACCGACAGCGGTGGTTTCCTACAAGGCCAGGGTGTAGCACCTGGTGTTTCACTTCTCGAACAAGTCTACTCCCCGGTTTTCCAACAACCGGGTGGGATGACGCAACTTATTGAAGAATCACATCAGAATGGCGCAATCGCTTCAAGCAATAGTTGGGGTCCTGCAGGGTCTCCTCAAGGGTACGACATCGATACACTCGAAGTGGATATAGGCGTTAAGGATGCCGATCCAAATGCACTCGGCAACCAAGAGTTTACTTATGTCCTCGCAATCATGAATGGCAATGGTGGAACGAGTTCGCAAGGTTCACCAGACGAAGCGAAGAACATCATCACCGTTGGTTCAACAAAAATGCGTGATAACAGCGGTAACCAATACACAGCAATCAACGATGTTTCAAGTAACTCCGCACACGGACCATGTCTTGACGGAAGAACCATTCCACACATCGTTGCTCCAGGATGTCAAACCCTTTCGGCAGTGCCTGGTTCATACAGTCTCATGTGCGGTACTAGTATGGCTTGTCCTCAAGTGGCAGGTGGTGTTGCGTTATTCGCCGAACAATATAAAAGCGCTTACGACGTAGACCCTTCGCCTTCGCTTATTAAAGCAGCGATGACTGCAGCGGCAACTGACTTGTCAGGAAATGACGATGCAGATGGCGGCACGCTTGGCCATCCCTTTGATTCCAAGCAGGGCTGGGGAAGAATGAATTTAACTTCGATGCTCGCCAATCCTAATGATAGTGTTCGATATTACGATGCCCCTTTGGTGTTAGACCAAACAGGCGATCAATGGTCCGCTACTGTTTCACCACTTGATCCCACGCAACCAATGCGAATCATGTTAGTTTGGAGTGATGCTGTTGGGCACGGTCTCGGTGGTAGTACTCCCGCATGGAATAACGATCTGGATTTGACAGTCTCTTCGGGTTTATCCACTTATCGTGGAAACAATTTTGGCTCGCAAGGTTGGTCTGTTGCTGGTGGTAGTGCTGATGATAGAAACAATACTGAAGGTGTTTTTCTTGGACCTACTCCTCCAGGGCAGGTCACAATTACAGTGACTGCTACAA
>JACNLO010000066.1 GCA_014381555.1 Planctomycetota bacterium
AAACAAGAATGGTTTTTTGCATTTACTACTACTATCATGAACTTGTCAAAGAGCGTGCAGACAATAGCCTGCTTCGCCAATCGGCTTTCCGAATAGGCGAGCCGAGGATTTTACCTTATCCTGTGCCCCCGTCAACACCCCCCAAGGGGGGTTTTTTTGTTTTTATTCTATATATTCTTCTTTGAAAGAAGTTAGCACATGTGATTGGTGATTTTGTTGCGGTTATTGCCTACCGCCACCGATGCCGCCGCCACCACGGCCACCGCCTCGACCACCACCCATACCGCCACCAATACCGCCTCCACCACCGGGAGGTGTTCCAGAGTCTTCATCAGATTCCTCTTCCACCTCAACAGAAGATTGGTCTTTAATACGCTTGAGTAAATCTCTGTACCGTGTGGATTCAATATCTTCCCCAGACCTCTTTGCTATCAATTGTTCCGTTTTAATGTTCTGTAAGAGTGCCACCACACCTTGCATATCTTCGGCGACATCAAGTACAAACCAATCCAAATGTTCACCAGTCTCTTCGATTGCTATTGGTTGACCTACATGTACTTCGGAAGTTTTTTTTACCCATACACCATCTGAAAACTCAAAGACGTCAATTGAGACATATGAATTGTCTATTACATTATCTCCTCGAAGCACATTAGCTGCTTTGGCTTTCTTCACAAACCATTGCTTCCTTTCCTGCACCTTAATCGGTTCAGTCCACTCTCCATATTGAGAAGCAAGAACGACTTGCTCAGCGAGGTCATGTTGATGTGAATACAAACTTGGCTTGTGGCCAAAAAACGGGTTTGCAAGTTGGATTCGCATACGGTATCGATATGTTTCGCCAGGCACTACTGTTGAGTCATGGCCCCAAATCCAAACTGTTCCTTCCATTACTGTTTCAACAATCTCTCCACTTGCCAACTTTAGTTTTTCAATTTCTGTCTCGATTTCTGCCTTTGCTGCAATCATTTGGTCAAGTTTGGCTTGTTCTTTCACTAACTTACTTTTCAAGCGCTCAACTTTTTTATTTTCACTACCCCCGCCTCCTCGACCACCGCCGCCCCCCCCGCCACGACCTCCGCCGCCGCTACCCCCACCACCAGAACCAGCTTCTTTAATATCTTCGTTAATCTTTTCTATCCTAACTTTTTGCTTTTCAACATCTTCTTCAATTTCTTCAAGATCAGCTTCGAGAACTTGCAAAGGAGTTTTTTCAGTTTCTTCTCCTCCATACCATTGGGCAGGATCGCGTATTTCGATTGGTGTGTAGCCCTTTAATGAATAAAAATCAGGGTTCACAATTGCATCTTGTTTTCCAGTTCTTAGTTCTCCAATGATTTCATCACGTTCGACTGCATCAATTGATTTTTCATTTATTCGATCGCGGTAAGACGCCTGATTGTGTAGCGGCGCAATCATTTCGGTATCGACCCACCCGTTTACTGTTTTTCGCTGACGCTCAATTTCAATATCAAAAATATCAATTGCTTCTCGATACCATCGAGTGGGAATAGCAGACAAATCGTCTGTAGCAGAATACGATTCTAAAATAGCAGCAATGTCTAAACTCCCAGCAATCTGAATCCATTGCGTATCAAAGGGCGGACCATCGATAGAATCCAATTCCTCTGTTGCGTCAACAACAGAATTATTGATTGTTCCAAACCACTGCCTTGCTTTTATGCCCTGAGGACTTGGCACTACAGGGGAGACGTACTCGCGTAATTCGGTTTGAATATCTTGATTCGAATCAATAGATGCTGTCATTTCGATTGTTGGAAAAACAACTCGGTTTTTTGGAGAGACATCCAAAGATGATTGGCGAGAAAACTCATTAAAAATTGGATCTGGAACTGGAATTGAAAGTGGTGACGGCGAACCTTCTTTTAATTTTCTCTGCAATGACTCAGCAGTTTCAATTAATTCCTCATCAACCGTTGCTGCCTCCAATGTATGCCGCCCTTGTTGGTGTTCAATTTTTGAACCAAATGCTCCCCAGGCAAACCAACCCATAACTGCGATTGCAAAAGCAAGCACCACATACTCGATATATTGTTCCCAAACACTTGTGCCTTTGGTTTTCATACAACCATTTTCCTATCTTTCGCAGAATTATTATTCATCTACTTGTATACCTAATATCTGTTTTACTTCCTTGGGCATGTATTGTGTAGTCCACGATCGAAGCCAAACTGACTCAAGTACGACTGTCAATTCCGAAACAGAAGCAGGACCATAATCAAACCCGTTTGCAAGAGCTTCAAATTTATCCACTGGACGCAGATCAAGATCTACCACAGTGAGGAAGTTGTATTTTGCAAACCCATTCAATATTTCTGGGATGCGTTGCGTATCAACAATGCATCTCAAACGCATTTTTATAACATCAAACATACCACCACTTACTCTGTTGGATAACGATTCGTTTTGAACAACAGAATTCTTTGGTGGTCGTCCTGAATTGCCTCCGGAATTTCCTCCTGAGCCTCCTTTTCCGCCTCCACTAGGTCCACCTAGGGGACCTCCCAATGGTCCACCAAGAGGTCCACCCCCACCACCACCTCCGCGACCACCACCGCCAATATCCCCGCCCCCACTACCTCCACGGCCACCGCCACCACTACCACTACCACTACCACTACCACTGTCGCCCTTCTCATCATCATCAAACTCATCTTCCATAGCTGGAAGACCAATGACATTCATAAATACGACTCGTTTAATAGGAGCAGTTAGAACAGATTGTTCTCCATTGATAGAAGCAACTGCACCAAGGGTGTCTGCAATAACCCAAAACCGCCATTGCCACCCAAAAAGGAGTTCAATGGTTGGAACTTCTTTGAAATCAAATATTGGTATTCCGAGTGCAGATTCATTTACATATATGCCCATATCCACCGCATTCTTCCGTAAGTAAGACAAGCGAAGTTTTGAGAGGTTTTTGATGAGCCCAGAATGCTGTTCCTTGGTGAGCGGTTCATCGTGTTTTGTACTTAGACTAATCTCCATATGTCGAACACGCTCGTCTTCTAAGAATTGGGCTAGGTCCTCTTTTGTGATATATGTCCCCGCTCTCACCATTTGCAAAAGCGACTTGTATTCGCGTTCAAGTTGTTGATAGAATTTTTGCGGTAGTGTTTCCATCTTGGATTGAGTTGGATTCGGAAACAAATCGTTAGGACCATCTGTAAAAAATACTACGTATTCTTTTTGATTCATTTCTGTTGCTTTTTGGACAACTTGCTCAGCGTCATCACGTAATGCTTCGGTGACTGCTGAATACTCATCGACTAACGCCTTGTTAATCACGACCTGCGAAGAGCCCATTCCACCTGGAAGGTTTACATTAGTTTTCGCTAGAGCTTCAAGTTTCTGAAGTGATGACGCGCGCTTTCGTAGTGAATCTTCTACTTTCACTCTCCAAGTTGATCCAAGATTTGGGAGGCCAAGTACTGCCCCAATGCTAACAGCAATCAATATGACAAGAACGAGATTTGATTTACACCAGGCAATGATTTTTTGAACATCAATACTTGCACCTTTTGATTTCTTACTCATGACCTGCCTCCTTTGCCATCTGCTGAAGCAGTTCGTGGTTGAGGCAAAATTTCGACATCAAATGTGATTAATAATCTATACCAATGTTCTCCATCTTTATGAAGTAATGGCTCTGTATTTTCAGGAAGCGGAGCAAGGGAATCAATAGTTGAAACACTAACTGGGACGAATGGAATTGTTTCCTCTACTGCGTCGTTATCATTTCCACCTGAATCACCATCACCGCCACCGCGACCGCCACCGACACCGCCACCGCCACCGCGACCACCGCCACCGCCACCGCCACCGCGCCCGCCACCACCGACACCGCCACCGCGACCGCCACCGCCACCGACACCGCGGCCACTTACGTCTTGATCAGGACCTTCCATATCTTCTCGCGTCGCGTTATTACAACTGATTGAGTCAACAAGAATTTTATATGGAACATGCTCACGTCCATCAACTGGCTCTGCGTGATCTTTCAACCATTTCACAACATGGGTGTGTATATAATTAACTGGCTCTGCATGGCTTAAATCAACTTGCATTGAAACAGAAATCTTCGCTCCCGACCTTGTATTTGCATCTTCCGGTACATACTCGCCATATAAATCATGGAGTTGAATGAGAGGGCGACTGTCATATTCAGGGTATAGATTTAAATAATCAGAAAGTTCAATCGTTCGAGATTCTGGTCCTGCAGATGCCAATGAGTCAGCAGCATCTTGGACGATAAATGGCCAAACATCTCGATAGGTAAATAAGGAAAGTAAACTTGTAGCGGTTGAACCAATACGTCCTTCTTCTTCAGCTTTTGAAAAGTTTCTTTTATGTTCTTCAGCTTCTTTAATGACATTTTCTACTTTTGATGGTACGTCATCAGAACCAAGTGCACGGTATTGTAAAAATGGACCAAGAATAGAAAGTGCACTTCCTACAACAATGATACTCGCCGCTGCAACAAACCATTTGGTCTTGGCATGCCACATCTGTTCTCGTAGAATTGAAGATGGAACCAAATTAATATCAATTTGAGCAAGACCAACGCCTTGCAGTGCAAGACCATACGCGGTGCCCATGTTGACACAGTGCTCTGCAAATGATGCGGCTTCTTTACCCGCAACTTTTATTCGGTTAAATTCATCGAGCCGCGTCACATTAACCTGTAATTGTTGGCCTACAAATTTTCTTAACCCGGGGATTTTAAAGGTAGAGCCGATACCAACCATGGTTTTCAAATCACCAGAAGAGGATGCATAACTAAGCGATCGTTGTAGTTCTTGTAGCAAGTCTGCAAACACATGTCGCATAGCTTGCATAATTTGTTTTGCATATTTACTGCTAGCTGCTTCGAGTTTTAACCGTTCTGCTTTTGCATACGATATTTTAAATGATGAAGCAATTGCTTCAGTAAAATGCATACCACCAAGAGGAAAGGTGCGAATCCAACAACGGTTTCCAGTAGCAATAATTACATCTGTCGCTTGAGTACCTATATCAATAAAAACAATTGGATCCTTAACCTCGCCCAATTTCAAGTCGTAATTCATTGCGTTAAATACAGAGACTGGGCTGAGTGTTAAGGTTTCCGGACTAAGCCCAACTTGACCATACACATCAAGTCTTTCAGATACTCGCTCTGATGTAACAGCAAAAATTCCAACTTCTACTTCGGGTGATCCCTCTTCTCGAAAGGCCTCGTAATCCCATTCCACATCTTCGATTGCAAATGGTATTTGTTGGACTGCTTCAAATTTAACTATGTCGGGAAGGGCTTTTGGCTCAACTGGCGGTAGTTTTGCAAACCTTGCAAACGCAGAGTGTCCCGGAATAGAAATGACAAGATGCTCACCCTCTAAATCTTTTTCACTTATGAACTGGCCTAAACTTAGGCGGGTAACTTCTGCAATATCAATGTCAGGCGTTGACAAAACCTTCCGGTGAGGAACGACCGAAAAATCGGTTACTTCCACCTCTGAGCCATTGCGTTCAAGACGAATCGCCTTAATTGCAAACTGGCCTATTTCGATGCCCCACGCCGCTGAGGGATGTGCCATAGTCGTTGTTCCTTGATTCCTTGCAGTAATCCATCGCCGAGAGTTCGGCATTATGAGACGATGATACACGATGACCGCACTTGGTACCGTGAAGCGACGCCAAGAAATGATACGCAACGCAATGATTTTGATGAGAAATAGTGCCATCTTTATTTTGTCCGTGGTGTACGATGTACAGATGGGTAAAAAATCCTTCAATGAAGATCTCGATAAAGAGATATTTGACGCTATTGGAGACGGCAGTTTTGCTGAAATGCTCGAAGAACCGCTCGTTTCAGGAAGTCCTGACAGAAGCACCAGATCAGGGGTTGTTGCGGCAATCCACGGTCCGAATGTGCTAGTCGAATTTGGCCCAAAAGACCAAGGATGCTGCCCAAAAACGCATTTTGAAGCAATGCCACAAATCGGAGATACTCTTGATTTTGTGATTGAACGCAGAGATCGAGATGGCATGCTCGTACTTTCAAGAAAGGGCGCCATTGCAAAAGCAACTTGGGATGACCTCGCTGTTGGGCAAGTCGTTGAAGCTCGTTGTAGCGGCACAAATAAGGGTGGTCTTGAGATGGAACTTGCTGGCCACAAGGCATTTATGCCTGCTGGGCAAGTTGCAATTCACCATGTTCCTGACCTTGAAATCATGATTGGAGACAAATTTGCATGCGAAGTCATCGAACTTGACCGCAGAGCAAATCGCATAGTTTTAAGCCGAAAGAGAGTGCTCTACGCTGAGCGAGAGGTTGCAAAAGAAGAAATGCTTCAAACGCTTAATGTGGGCGATACACACGATGCAACCATTTCCTCTGTCCAACCATATGGCGCTTTTGCAGATATTGGCGGGCTTGAAGGGCTAATTCATAAATCTGAAATGACTTGGGAACGAGATACAGATCCATCTAAATTCGTCAAGATAGGTGATGTCGTTCGAGTTCAAATCCTTGATATCAATCTTGAAGGAAAAGACCCAAAAATTGCCTTCGGGATGAAGCAACTTATTGAAGATCCATTCATTTCTTCGATGGCGAATCTCGCAGTGGGTGAAATGGTCAATGGTACCGTGACAAGAATTACCGATTTTGGCGCATTTGTTGATCTTGGAAGCGGAACTGAAGGGCTCATCCATATTTCTGAACTCGCTGATCACCGAATAAAATCACCAAAAGATGTTGTTAAAGAGCAACAAGTTGTCACAGTTAAAGTACTTTCGATTGATGCAGCAACAAGAAGAATTGCACTCTCGCTAAAACAAGCAATTGGAAACGATAATGCACAGCCAGCACGCGAAGATGATGTTGCGATGCGAAAGCTTCATGAAAAATTCGGCAACGGACCCCTCAAAGGTGGAATTGGGTAACTGATATGAAACCTACTATCGGAATCACCATGGGCGACCCAGGAGGTATTGGCCCAGAGATTATCGCAAAATCACTGCAAAACACTGCATTATTCGATAAAGCTCGATTTGTGATTTACGGAGCAAATGAATCTCTTACTAGAGAGGCTGATACATGCAACTTACAAATAAGGTGGGACAGAGTCGATGCAAATTCAACCCGTGCATCGAAACGGATATCTTCTTCGATTGTTGTTCTTGATGACACGGATGATGAATTACACACACTAAAAAATACACCATCGAAACTTGGTGGGCACCTTTCAAAGAGTTGGGTCGAGAGCGCAATCAAAGATTCATTGCGACCACAAAATGACCCTAGAGCAATCGATGCTGTAGTTACTGCTCCAATCTGTAAACAAAGTTGGGCTCTTGCTGGCTACAAATGGTTGGGGCATACTGAACTCTTTGCTTCAAGAATGAAAGCAAGACGTCATGCGATGATGTTTGTTTCTGACAAATTGCGAGTTGTTCTAGCAACATGCCATATCCCTCTGATGGAAATTCGAAATGTACTCACGATTGGAAAAGTTCACGACGCAATTGATCTCGCAGTTGAGGGATGCAAACAACTTGGCATCGAGAACCCAAGAATCGGTGTCACTGGATTAAATCCACACGCAGGAGAAGGCGACATTCTTGGTGATGAAGAAAGCCGCCTTATTAAGCCAGCAATTCAACTTACACAAAATAACGGGCACAACGTTGAAGGTCCATTTCCTGCTGACACAATCTTTTCGCACCCTGAGTCATTTGATGTGATTGTTGCGATGTACCACGATCAAGGACTACTTCCAATCAAACTCCTCTCCTTTGGAGATGCGGTTAATTGGACACTAGGTTTACCGATAATTCGAACAAGCCCAGATCATGGCACCGCGTTTGACATTGCAAACACAAACTCGGCAAACCCTAACTCACTTCTTCATGCTATTGAACTTGCATGCTCACTAACAACAAAGCCCCTGTTAAAATCCAAACTATGACAACTTCAACAACATTCTCAATGGAAGAACTCGTTTCACTTTGCAAACGCCGCGGATTTATATTTCCCGCAAGTGAAATCTATGGCGGGATCAATGGATTTTGGGATTATGGTCCTCTTGGCACTGAACTCAAAAACAACTTGCGCGATGCTTGGTGGCACGACATGGTGCACTGCCCGCCGATGGGCCCAGGCGGCGAACCACTGAGTATTGTTGGCGTAGACTCATCGATAATTCAAAACCCAAAGGTTTGGGAGGCATCTGGACACGTTGGGGGTTTCAACGATCCGATGGTGGATTGCCGCGAAACGAAGTCCCGATACCGTGCTGATCATTTACTAGTTGTAGCAAACGCAAATAGCGAAGGTCGCATGTACGCATTCATTGAAGGTGACGAAGAGTCAGAAGAAAGAGCCAGGAAATTACTGGCTAAATATGAAAAAGTCGATTCTCTTGATGAAGGATATGAAACAAAACTTTTGACAGATCTTCCGACTGAAGTTTTTGAAAGGATTGTCGGCCCCGACACAAAAGATGCTGGAACGTTAACTGAGCCAAGGCAATTTAGTTTAATGTTTGATACAACAGTAGGCGCAACTGGTGGCGATGACAACAAGGCATATTTGAGACCTGAAACTGCTCAGGGCATCTTCCTTAACTTCATGAATGTTGTTGACACGATGCGTGTTAAAGTTCCCTTTGGTATTGCACAAATCGGCAAAGCATTTAGAAACGAAGTCACACCCCGAAATTTTATCTTTCGAAGCCGCGAGTTTGAGCAGATGGAAATTGAATGGTTCTGCCACGAAGACGAAGCCCAACAATGGTACGAATTCTGGTGCGATTACC